>NZ_JAAGPB010000025.1:0-41076 GCF_017104585.1 Burkholderia sp. Ac-20392 | reverse complement strand
CGCTGTCGCCGGAATTCAAGGCGTACCAGGAGAAGGTGGTCGAGAACGCACGCGTGCTGGCTGAAACGCTGGTGAAGCGCGGCCTGCGGATCGTGTCGGGCCGTACGGAAAGCCACGTGATGCTGGTGGACCTGCGCGCGAAGCACATCACGGGCAAGGCCGCGGAAGCAGCACTGGGCGCGGCGCACATCACGGTGAACAAGAACGCGATCCCGAACGATCCGGAAAAGCCGTTCGTGACGAGCGGCGTGCGCCTGGGCTCGCCGGCGATGACGACGCGCGGCTTCGGCGTGAAGGAAGCGGAGATCGTCGGCAACCTGATCGCCGATGTGCTGGAAGCGCCGGAAGATGCGGCGACGCTCGAGCGTGTGCGCGGGCAGGTGGCGGAGCTGACCAAGCGTTTCCCCGTCTACGGCTGATGCCCGCAAGATTCAACCGCTGCAAGGCGGTTGAATCGCGTGGTTGCGCATGGATATGAAAAAACCGACTCGCGGCATCGAGCCAGCGAGTCGGTTTTTTTCAGCCTGCTTCGAAGACGCTTTAGACCGACGGATCGACGTTCGCCTCGAGTTCGCGGATGCGGTCGAGATTGCGCGTGTCCTTCAGCACGGGCGGCCCCGCGAACGTGTTGCGCACGCCGAAGCCATACCAGATCACCATCAGCACCACGACGAAACCGACGAGCACGTACAGCACCTTCTCGTTCGGCGGCTGGATGCCGACATATGCGAGCACGCAGGCGCCGACCAGCGCGAGCAGCGCACACGGTTTCGACCAGATCCCCAGTTGAAACGGGCCCTTGTCGGTCCACGTGCGACCTTCGGCCAGCATCCCGGAGCCGATCGGCATCGCATACGAGATGAACAGGAACACTGCGCTGCCGGCACTCAGCACCGAGAACGCGTCGCCGTACAGCGTGACGACGATCGCGAGCACCGCACACGTCCAGATCGCGGGGCCGGGCGTCCGGTGCGTCGGGTTCACGCTGCGCAGCAGCTTCGACGCCGGCAGCCCGCCGTCGCGTGCGAACGCATACATCATCCGCGACGTCGACATGATCGCGGCGAGCCCGCACACGTAGTTGATGAAGAACATCGCGAGTTCGAGGATGACGCGCAACGTCTTCGGAATCGGCGCGAGAATCGCTTCGAAGAAGCCGGTGCCCTGCTTCATGCTGGCGGTCAGGTCGGGCATCACCAGCACGAACGCGCACACCATCACGTAGCCGAACACCGCGGACCAGAACACCGACCCGATGATCCCGCGCGGCACGTTCTTCGCCGCATCATGCGTCTCTTCCGACGTGTGTGCGGAAGCGTCGAAGCCGGTGATGGTGTAGGTCACGAGCAACAGGCCGGACAGGAACGCGAGCGGCGTGGCCTGCTTCGGCCATGCGCCGCCATCGACGCCGGTGAAGTTGGTGAACGTCACCAGCCGATGCGCATCGAACGCGACCGGCGAGTAGTAGAGCAGCGACACCACCAGCGCGATCGTCACCACGAAGATGAGATAGCCCGACAGGTCGGTGATCTTGCTCGCGATCTTGATGCCGCGCGCGTTCAGGATCGCCTGCGAGATAGTGATGAACGCGATGAACGCCGTTTGATGCCACCAGGTCAGGCTGTCCGGGCTGACGCCGAACATCGGCGCGATCAGCGTCTTGAAGAACGGGTCGTAGGTGCCGAAATTGATCGCGGCGATCACGAAGATCAGGCCGATCAGGTTGAGCCACGCCGTCATCCACCCCCATTTCTTCCCGCCGAGGATCGCGCCCCAGTGGTAGAGGCCGCCGGCCGTCGGAAACGCGGACGCGATCTGCGACATCGACACCGCGACGATCAGCGCGAACAGCGAGCCCAACGGCCAGCCGAGGCCGACCGAGGCGCCGCCGGTGGCGGAAAACGCGAGCTGGAACGCGGTAATGCCGCCCGACAGGATGCAGATCACGGAAAACGAAACCGCGAAGTTCGAGAAACCGCTCATACGTCTCGACAGTTCCTGCGCATAGCCCATCTTGTGCAGCAGGCTTACGTCACTGTCGGTGCCTGAATCAGGCTGGAATTTTGCATCCATGGTCGCTCCGTCACGAATGTCCTGCGTGGCAGGACCGTCATCGCCGCCCGGGCCAAGCAAGCTGGCCCGCTCCTGGGATTCGTCGGCGGCTCGCGATGCCCGGGGTCGAGCGGCAATCGCTTTCCAGTCCGATGCGTGAACGGTATGAAATCAAATTTCCCGGCTCTATCAGATTTCGGCAACGTAGTGAAAATCCGGAGGGATGCACCGGAAGGGGGCGGGGAGATGGGGCGTAGCAGCTAGATCCGGTGCGACGCCGGATCCGGGTTCTCGCCCCCGGACGTCCGGGGGACGAGCGTCAGTCACGCAGGGTCACGCATGGCCCGCCGCGAACAGCGCTTCCCAGCCAAGAAACGCACCGAGCGGAATGATGTCCCAGTCGATCAGCCCGGCCTTGGCCAGCGGAAACTCGCGCAGTGCTTCCCGCGCGCTTTCCATCGAATCGCACTCCGCAATGATCGCGACGCCGGGGCGATCCTGGCGGAAATAGATGTCGCGGACGATGCCGCGCTTGAGCAGTTGCCAGCCGTAGCGCACTTCGTCGAGCATGTGCGGTTGATAGGCTTCCGGATTCGCGCCGGGCAGCGGGACGTCGAGGCACAGCAGTTTCATGTCGATCTCCTGGTAAGCGCGTTGTGCCGCTTATGCGCTGGCCGCGAACCGCGTCGCCAGTTCGGCGACGCGCTGCCCGAGGTGCGCGGCGGTTTCGAGGTCGCTGGCGATCGGCGACAGTTCCGGCGACACGTCGTCGGACTGCGCCATCGCACCGAGCCAGCCGCCGATCCGGTTGCGCTCGTTTGCCGCGGTGCCGGCGAACAGGTCGAGGCCGACCCAGATCATGCCGTGCTGCGCCGCGAACAGCGCCATCGTCATCAGCGCGTTCAGCTTGTCGCCGTGCTGCGCGCCGGAGTTCGTGAAACCGGCCGCGATCTTGTTGCGCCAGGTTTGCGGAATCCACGCGGGGCGCGTCGAATCTTCCATGAACTTCTTGAGCCGCGAGCTGATCGACGCGTTGTACGTCGGCGAGCCGAAGATGATCGCGTCGCTCGCGGCGAGCGCATCCCACGGAATCGCGCCGTCGGCGACCGCGATGAGCCGCACTTCCGCGCCCGGTACGCGACGCACACCTTCCGCGACGGCTTGTGCCTGTCGCTCGGTATGTCCGTGGCCGCTGTCGAAAACGATGGTGGCAAGCATGAGCATTCCTTTGCAGTCCGTTGAACGATGGCCGCATTGTGGGCGGCGCGGGCCGCAACCAGAAGTTGGGTTCGGGTTGAGTCGCTCTCAACTTCAGGTTGATAATCGGCTGCAGTCGAAGGTGTACCGTGCAACGAGTCGATCGAAGGAGGCTGCTTTGGATTTGTCACAACGGACGCGTGCGATCCTGTCGTTCGTGCATGCGGCCGACGCGGGCAGTTTTGCGGCGGCCGGCCGCGTGCTGGGCATCACGTCGGCCGCCGTCAGCAAGAACGTCGCCGGCCTGGAGCGGGCGCTTGGCGTGCGGTTGATGAACCGCACCACGCGCACGCTGAAGCTCACCGATGAAGGCAGCGTGTTCCTGCGCCAGGCGCGCATCGCACTGGACGCGCTCGATTCGGCGGTCGACAGCATCGTCGCGCAGCGGCTCGGGCCGCAAGGGCGCGTGCGCATCTCGACCAGTGCCGCGTTCGGGCGCGAGCACCTGCAACCGGTGCTGCCCGGGTTGCTGGCGCGGTACCCCGGTTTGTCGGTGGAGGCCGATTTCGACGACCGGATCGTCGACGTCGTGCGCGACGGTTACGACATCGTCATCCGCGGCGGCAACATTCACGATTCCGCGCTGGTGTCGCGGCCGATCTTTCGCATGAATACGGTGCTGGTTGCGTCACCCGCCTATCTGGCGAGTCACGGCAATCCGCGAGCACCGGACGATCTGGGTGCGCACCGGCTGATTGCACGCAGGTTTCTAGGCGGCGAGGTGTCGACGTGGAGCTTCAGGATGCGCGGCGGGAGCATCGTGGCGGTCGATCCGGGCGAAACGGCGCTGCTGACGTTCTCCGCGCCGGAGGCCGTGCTGCAGGCCGCGCGTGACGGCCTCGGCATCGCGGAGGTCGGTGTGCATCTCGCGTGGGCGCATCTGCGCGCCGGCTCGCTGAAGGTGTTGCTGCACCGCCATCATTTGCCCGGCACCTACGAAATGGCAATGCAGTATCCGCATCGTGCCTTGAAGGCGTCGCGCGTCCAGGCGACGGTCGACTATCTGCTCGACGTGTTTGCGTCGAACGAAAGCCTGCATGTGCCGTTGAAGGCGCTGGATGCGTATGGCGCGTGATGCGGGCGCGGCCTAAGCGGTCCGCTGTCTGTCGGGTTGGGGTTGCACGCCGAAACGCGCGCGATAGTCGCGCGGCGAGACGCCGACCTGTTTCGCGAACGCGCGCTGCAACGCGTCGACACTGCCGAATCCCGAGCGCTCGGCGATGCGTTCGAGCGGCCAGTCGGCCCGCTGGAGCAGCGCTTTCGCACGTTCGACGCGTGCCGCCAGGACAAATTGCGCGGGCGATCGCCCCGTTTCCTTGAGGAAGTTGCGCGCAAACGAGCGTTCGCTCATGTGCATCCGCGCAGCCAGCGCGGCGACGCCGAGATCGCCGGTCGGGTCGTCGGCGATCTCGGTGAGCAGCGCGCGCATGCGCGGCGTCGCGCCGGCCAGGGTGCCGAGTCCGACGCTGAACTGCGCCTGCCCGCCGGGGCGGTGCACGAAGAGCACGAGTTCGCGCGCGACGGCGACGGCGGTCGGCGCGCCGCAGTCCGCCTCGACGAGTGCAAGACACAGATCGATGCCGGCCGTCACGCCGGCCGACGTATGGAACGGCGGATCGCTGACGTAGATCGCGTCGGGCTCGACGCGAATGTCCGGGCAGAGTGCCTGCAGCGTCGAACACTGGTTCCAGTGCGTGGTTGCGCGCCGTCCGTTCAGCCAGCCACCCGCGGCGAGCACGAACGCACCGGTGCAGATGCTTGCGATGCGCCGTGTGCCGGCGATCCGCGTACGCAGCCACGGCAGCACGCCGGCGTCGGACGCCGCGTGTCGCAGCGCCGTTTCGCTGCCACCGGCGACGATGATCGTATCGATCCGCTCAGGTAGTGCCGCGAGCGCGGTCGGGCCGGCGAGCCGCAAGCCCGCATGCGTGACGATGTCGTCGCCGTCCTGCGACGCGAGTGTCAGCCGATAGGGCGTCGCGTGATCCGGCAGGTAGCGATTCGCGACCGCGAACACCTCCATCGGGCCGGTGATGTCGAGCGACTGAACGCCTTCGAAGCCGATGACGACGATGTCGCGTACCGGTTGCGTGGGCTGGGGCATGGCGGGAAGTGCGGTGGAGTTGTCCTTGTGACCGCGAGCATGATCCTTGTAATTTCCCGGGCATGCAATCGAATGACGCGGGGTGGGCGATGCGGGAAAGAGCGGAACGGCGTGCAAGACGTGCGTGGATGGCGCTGCTGGCGTGCGTGTTGTCCGGCGTGTGGGCATGGCCCGCAGGGACGGCCTGCGCCACGGGGGCAGGCGCACCGACGCCCATGCCGACGCTGACAACGGCCGCACCGAAGGACGGCCGCTCGCGCCCGCTCGTTGCGATCGTGGTGGACAACGCGGGAACGGAGACGACCGATTTCGTCGTCCCTTACTCGATCCTGAAGGCGTCCGGTGCGGTGGATGTCGTCGCCGTGTCGACTGGCGCGGGGGCCGTCGAACTGATGCCCGCGCTGCGCATGCTGGCCGACACGACTTTCGAACGGTTCGATGCCGCGACGCCTGCCGGGGCCGATGTGGTGATCGTGCCCGCGCTGCATCGCGCAGACAGCCCGGCAGTATTGGCATGGCTGCGCAAGCAGGCTGCCGGCGGTGCGACGTTGGTCGCGATTTGCGAGGGCGCGGAGGTGCTCGCGAACGCGGGCCTGCTGCGCAACCGTACCGCGACGTCTCACTGGTATTCGCGTGACGGCTTGCGCCGCCGCTTTACCGATACGACGTGGATCGCCGATCGCCGCTACGTGATGGACGGCAACGTGATGACGACGAGCGGCGTGTCGGCGTCGCTGCCTGCATCGCTCGAATTGCTGAGTGCGCTGGCCGGCCCGACGGCGGCGCGTGAGACGGCGCGGACGCTTGGTATGCAGACCTGGAGCGACAAGCACGACGGCAGCCGGTTCGCATTGAACGCGCGCGCGATCATGACGGCGCTGGTGAACCGGGTGGCGTTCTGGCGGCACGAGACGTTCGATCTGCCGGTCGAGAGCGGCTTCGACGAACTGCCGGTCGCGTTGACTGCCGATGCATGGGCGCGGACATGGCGCAGCGACGTCGTCGCGACGGCAGACGCGCGCGAGATCGTGTCGAAGCACGGGCTGCGGCTGCTGACCCAGCCGGCCGGCGTCGGGCATGCGCCCATCGTCATTCCGGAAGGGCGGCGCGGCGATGCGGTGCTGCCCGGTGTGCTCGACGACATCGCGTCACGCTACGGCGGCGCGACGTCCGATTGGGTGGCCTTGCTGCTGGAATATCCGAGGTAGCGACGCCGTCGCCGGCGCTGGGCGTGCGACGATGTGCGGAAGACGCCGTGCGAAGCCGATGCGGCTTCAATCGACACCACCGCCCGGCCGTGCATCGAAGCATCGGCTTCGTACGCGAACGCGGGCGGCTTCGTGTGACGGGGCGGTGTTCCCGTTCAGGCCGAGGCCGTAGCCGCACGCCGGGCGGACAACCGATTCCACAGCATGCCCGAGCGGTTGCCGCTGCGGCAGTACGCGAGCACCGGCTTCTGCAGCGTATCCACCAGCGCACCGAATGCATCGATCTCCGCGTCGCCGATGCCGTCACGTTCGACCGGCAGGTAGCGCGCTTCGAGGCCCAGTTCGCGGGCTGCCGCGGCGATTTCGTCGAACGCCGGATGCGCGTCGCCTTCGCCGTCGGGCCGGTTGCAGATGACCGAGCGGAAGCCGGCATTGCAGATCGCCTTCAGGTCGGCCGGCGTGATCTGCCGCGACGCGGAGAAGCCGTTCGCCGCCGTCGCGCGACACTGTTCGATCGCTTGGCGGAAACAGGCGATCGCGAAATCGACATCCTGCTCCGTCGTGAAGCGGCCAAAGCTCACGCGCACGGTGCGGCCTGCCGTTTCCACATCGAGGCCGATCGCGGTCAGCACGTGGGACGGTGCGCCGCTGGTGGAGTTGCATGCGGACGTCGACGACACGGCGAGCGCTTCGCCGAGCATGAACGGGAAGAAGCCCGGCGCATTCACCGTCAGGCTCAGCGTGTGCGGGATCCGGCGCGCGGCGGCTGCGTTCTGCGTGACATCGCCGAGTGCGACCAGTGCGTCCGTCAGGCGGGCGCCGAGCGCCGCGATCCGTGCGGTTTCGCCGTCGAGCTTGTCAGCGGCCAGTTCGCATGCCACGCCCATGCCGACGATCTGATGCGTGGCGAGCGTGCCCGAGCGCAAGCCGCGCTCGTGCCCGCCGCCATGAATCTGAGGCGCGATCCGGTCCGCGATGTCGCGGCGCACGAACAGCGCGCCGATGCCCTTCGGGCCGTACACCTTGTGCGCGGACATCGACAGCATGTCGATGCCGAGCGCGCGCACGTCGATCGGCGTTTTGCCGAGCGCCTGCGCGGCGTCCACGTGGAGCAGCGCGCCCGCGTCATGCACGATGCGCGAGATTGCGCCAATATCGGTCAGCGTGCCGAGTTCGTTGTTCACGAGCATCAGCGACACGAGGCCCGTGTCGGGGCCGATCGCGGCAGCGACCGCGTCGGCGGTGATCTCGCCGTCGCGCGTGGGCGTCAGGAACGTGACCGACGAGCCATGCTTCGACAGGTTCGCCATCGTATCGAGAATGGCCTTGTGCTCGATGCGGCTCGTGATCAGGTGGCGCTTGCCGGTCGCGTTTTCCGCGTAGCCCTTCAGCGCGAGGTTGTTCGATTCGGTGGCGCCCGACGTCCAGACGATCTCGTCGGCGTCCGCGCCGATCAGCGCGGCGACTTGCGCGCGGGCCTGCTCGACCTTGTCTTTTGCCAGCCGGCCGGCGACGTGCGAGCTCGACGCCGGGTTGCCGAAGATGCCGTCGAAGCCGAGGCAGGCCGTCATCGCTTCGATCACGCGCGGATCGGCGGGCGTCGTGGCGGCGTAGTCGAGGTAGTGCAGCGTGGTGGTGTCGCTCATGTCCTTCTCATACTCGTTTCTTTCGGAATGGAAGAAATGATACGGCGGACAGGAGGGAAAAAGGATCCAAAGTTGGCTGGCGATTCAGCTTGATATGGAATAACGTTTTATCTGGATGTGGATTGGGGGAATTTATTTTTCTGTCGGCGGGCGGGCGCGATTCGCGCGTCCGCCGCCCATTTTGCGAGGGAGGGTCGATATGCAGTATGAACTGACGACGTTGTCGTGTTTGCTGCTGGCGCAGGATGCCGTTTCCGCCGGTGCGCATCGATGGGTATCGGATCCGGGGGCCGCGGGGCGTCTCCTCGGCGCATGGCGTTCGGAAATCGGCGAGTTGGGGCAGATCGTCGTGTTGCGAGGCTTCGACGATGTCGACGAACTGCAGCAGGAGCGCCGTCGTGCGTTGTTGAGCGGCGGGCCGTTCAATATCGATGGTGCCGACGTGGGGCTCAGCATGGAAACCTACGAACTGTTTCCGTTCCTGCCCGAGATCGAGCCGTCGACACTCGGCCGGTTCTACGAATTTCGCCGCTATTGGCTCAAACCGGCCGGGATCGCGCCGACGATCGCCGCGTGGGAGCAGGCCGTCGGCCCGGCCGAAGCCTATACGTCACATCTCGTCGCGAACATGTACGCAATCGATGGCCCGCCTCGCATCGCCCATATCTGGGGATTCTCGAGCCTCGAGGAGCGCATGGCATTGCGCGCGCGCCACTATGCCGAAGGGCTTTGGCCGCCCAAGGGCGGACCGCAGCAGATCGAGCGGGCCACGTCGACGATTTGCCTGCCGGAGGCGTGGTCTCCGCTGTGCTGAATTTTCAATGAATCGCCGATCAGGTTGCCGTCTTTTGTTCATTCTGAATCGCCAATCGATATGCATCCCGCACCCATGCCTCGAGTGCGGGCTCGTATCTGGCCGGGATCGTGATCGTGAGAGTGGTGAGGCGCGTGCAGTTTCCCGGTAGCTCCAGATACCGCTGCCACGCCTTCCGTACAAGCTGCGACATCGCGGAACACGTCATGCCGACTTCCGCCGCCACAGCCCGTTGTGATCGGCCCTTGACGAAAATCTCGTGCAGGGCCCACTGGTTCAAGGGCTTGATTCGTGTATTTTGCATGCGCAACAGACGGAACTGTTCGGCAGTCATGCGCCGGGTCTTTGGCATTCAAACTCGCCCGGACGTGTGAAGTGAAGAAATCAAGGTCGCGCCGCATGAAGTCTTGTGACCGTCGAACGCGGCGTCTCGATCTTCGACCTTGAATGCCGTGTCGCCTTCCGCAATCGTGCAAGTACCGTGAATCGGGCACGAACACACATCGCCGATGCGGGCGACCGAGCGCCCCATCACCTTGCTCGTTCCGGCTCCGGATTCGACCCGGCCGCCGTGGGTATGTACGTCGCCTACCCGGATAATTCCTCGCATATGACTCATCCCTTGAATGATTGGCGCGGCGCTCGCGTTCGCACGTGACCTGCCATCGCGTCGGTTTGCATCACCATGAATAACCCTGCATGCCGTAATTTGTATCGTGTCGGCGTCCCCACCACGGCAGGTAGGCGTTGTTGCCGCCGCGTGCGCGGAACCAGTCCTTGTCGGGATCGATCTGCGTGAGCTTCGACGGCGGCCGGACAACGACCGCGACCGGGTGATCCGGATCGGTCGTGCCGGCGACGAGTGCGTTGCCGCCGAAGTGATTGATCCGGCCGATGGCGAAACGCAGACGATCCGACACAATAATTATTTGACATCCCGACTATTGAATTGGCTCGCAATTCTTCCGATCTTCCTCCGATGGTCCTCTGTTTTGGGCCGCATCTATCCAACCCAGATTGAATTGGGTATAACTGTAGTGACATAACAGTGTGGGCTTTCCAGCGACGCTTTTGTCATCAACGGTTAAGGTGTCAAGTGTGAGGGGCGCAGAAGGAAATGTAACATCAGCTAACGCGATTTGATTGGCTCTATAATTGATGTTGTATTTGCCAACCCAATATTCCGCCGCCTTGCCTGATACAACGCGATAGCCGATCGGTGCTGTTTTTGGTGAAACATAATACAAGGCCATCGATTGATGTAGCCGCACATCATCGCCTCCCGAAAATCTAAATAGGTCACTAGGAACAAATAGATCGGTCGGATAATTCTTTCTTTCCGAATTCGGCTTCGGTTGTCTAGCAAAAATCCATTGATGTTCGTCATCGTAAACGATCAACTGAATATCTATAGCCACAGGGCTGGCGAGAGAGCTGTAATCTTCAATCTGCCTGTAACGCCGCCCCCAGCCCGGATCGCGATTCCCTTTGTCGGAAACAAGGTCATCGGGAATTGCAAACACGATTTCCGGGTAGTTATCGAATGCACCCATGAAACGATATTTGGTGCCGGGTACATAAGCGGAGATCGGGCGGCGCATGGGTAAATTCGTACCTTGGACTTTCCAACTAATCGGACGTGCATCCAGAAGGATTTTCCAATCGGGCTTTGTTCCGCTCTTCAAGGCGACCAGATTTTGCCGTTTACAGTCGCTGCTCCGATCATAGCAATGATGATACAAATAAAGGCTGATACCCTCGCTTTCCAGTGTCAACCACGGACGTGGTTCAGCCGGAAAGCTATAAATTTTCTCGTAAGATTTCGTTGAAAAATGCGGCACAATCATCGGCGGGCAACCGGCTAGCAACACACTTATCGGAAGTGCGGCGATCAATTTTATATTTCTCAAATATTTGGATTTTAATGTCCGGGGCATGCTATTCATACCATTCCACTATTTTCATATCGTCATTGTTAATCCAGAATCATGGTGGTGACGAAAGGAAACACCATGAGCGCCACCAAACCGGGCGCGATAGTAAATGGCTGCACTCGACTCTTGTTACTAGTCGCGGCGGATACGTTCACATGCAGCGCGCCGCCAAGCCGATGCGCATCACCATGAATAACCTTGCATGCCGTAATCGGTATCGTGCCGACGCCCCCACCACGGCAGGTAGGCGTTGTTTCCGCCGCGTGCGCGGAACCAGTCCTTGTCGGGATCGATCGGCGTGAGCTTCGACGGTGGCCGGACAACGACCGCGACCGGGTGCTCCGGATCGGTCGTGCCGGCGACGAGTGCGTTGCCGCCGAAGTGATTGATTCGGCCGATGGCGAGCGCGACGTCGGTCAATGCGCTGCCGGTTCCCATGTCGCCGAGCAGGGCGGCCGTGTTGAATGTCTGTTTGCGGTGGTCGTATTCAGGAAGTGTCTCTGTCAACGTCTGAGCGAGCGCGGCAACGCGTGACGACGCTGCATCGCTGCCTGCACCTGCGTCATGGACGATGTAACTCAGGTTCGTGACCGCGACGCCGGCATTGCGTGCCGCTTGGTCGATGGTTGCCTTCCATGCCTGCACGGTGCGCGTCGTGCCGACCTTCTGCGAAAACTCTTGCGTGTTGCCCGTTGCGGCTTTGCCGATCCAGGCGAGCGGTTCGCGCTGCGTGTTGAAGTTCGGGCCGGCGAGGAACAGCACGACAAGGTTCTCGTTGATCTGCGCGTCGGTGGGCGGGAAGTTTGGTGCGTCCCAGTTCACCACCCAGACGGTTTCGTCGGGGTTCGCCTGCAGGTAGTCCAACGCATTGTTCAGCGAGTTGAAGCCGGCGTTCGGCCCGCCTTGCGTGATCCGCACATCGGGAAGCGTGTTTCGGCTCCACATGGTTGGAAAGTACGAATTGCCGATCGAAAACGTCTTTCGAATCGAGTCCTGTAAGTAGCTTTGCGATTCGGCCGCGTCAAGTCGTTCGGGAATCGCAAGTTCGACATGGATGCCAGCCAACTCTCGCCAGTTCTTTTTGTCGTCGGGCTTGACCGTGTAGAAGTATTTCGCGTTGCTTGCGTAGCGTGAGTGGAGCAGAAGCGGGAATTTGGTCATGTACTTGCGATAGAAACCCCTGAATGTTTCTGCACCTTCGTTGCCGTATGCGATACCTGCTACCGGTTGCAGAGTAGAAAATGACTTCGGATCGGTGCGGACCATATCGTCATTCCTGTTCGGCGCGGCAAATCCTTGCGTCCACAACAATTGCCATTCGGTCGGGTAGTCCATGCGTTGCAACGGGTTCAGCCAGATCAAACCTGCAACCTGTGCCACGAACGGCTTCGCTGCTCCTTCCGCGGACAGCCCCGCATGAGTTACGGATTCCGTGGCGGGTGCCGCGTGCACCGACCGTACAGTGGCGGTGATGAACAAAAGCACCATGAGTGCAGCCAGGCTGGGTACGACTACAAATCGTTTCATCCAATCTCCTATTTCCAGTTGCGTCGGATCTGGTTGTTCTACGTGTGCCATCATCGACGCCATGAGGACGGCCGCAATCAGCCACACTGCGACAGCAATGGCGACACGTCGCGGCCATGTAGCGATTAGTGCCTTCATATCGCGCCCCCGACCTTTAGATAGAACTGACCTTCCCGTTCATCCGTGATCGTGTCCGGCATCTTGCCTTCACTGCTCTCCGCATGTACCCATGCATGCATCGGAAGCGCGTCAAGCTCTCCGCGTACAAAGTACTCCGCGTATTTCTTGCTCAGGCTGCCGTCGGGAATACTGTCTCCCATCCGCCAATCGGCCTCAATCCGTAGTGCTTTCATTTGCTCGGGCGTCAGATAGCAAACCCCGATCGCCACATCGTATGCAAGCGCCTTTTTCGCATGCTCCGGATTGGTCATCGTCGTGGAGTGATTCGTCGGGCTGTTGGTCGAACCACGATCGAGCCAATCGACAATCTGCTTGTCGCGCCATTCCTTGTAGCCCTCCGGCATATCGCTCTTGCCGTCCTCGCCGATCACGTGGCCATCACCGTCGAGCCATTCCGTATTCAGCGTGCGCCGTGCCTCCATTCGCATCAACGCGCGGTCCTCATAACGCTGTCCGGCTTCGCTCTCCGCCGTACCTTGCGCGACGCTATCGTCGTTCTTCGCGTTGTACTGATCGTAGGGATCGTCCGCGCGCTTGTCTGCCTCGCTCTTGCTTGCGTCGCGCCATGCGGCCGGCGGATCGTTGCCTTCGTTGAAGTCGCTAGTCGCATTGCCGTCCTTCGTTTCGATGGGCTTGCCGAACCGCAACGCCTTCGGCGGGAACGGTTCGTCGAGTGCCGGAGCGTCCGCCACCACGGTCCAGCCCTCCGGCGGAATGGCGTTCACGCGGAACAGATTCAATGCCGAGCTGATCTGGGTCACGAAAAACATGATCGGCGCGGATGCAAGCGTGGCCGCCACCCCGAACACGGACTCGTTTCCCTTGAGTGCACCGATGAGATTGAATTTGGCAGGTGGCGAAGGCGGATACCAGAAGCCCGACGTCTTTCCCTTCTGTACATGCCGCCAGTCATCTTCCCAATACTGATATTGCTCCTGCACGCCAACGTGGAAGCCGGAGGCAAAGACGCGCTGCGTCAGCACGCCGGGGACGCTGATATCGTTCAGCTCGTTCTCGTCGATGCCGCGCCAGCCGATGCCTTGAACCGTGACCGCCGAAATCACCTGGTCGTGTGGACAGCAATACGCGGTGACGCGACCATACGTCGATCCATTCAGGCCGTGGCGTACCCGATCGTCTTGTGCTGCATAAGACTTCTTGCTGGTCGGTGATACCCGTTTGTTCGCCATGTCTTCATCGATCTTGTCGGCGGAAAGTTCGTACGCTTTCCGAGTGCCGATGATCGACAGAAACTTGCCGAACGTTTTCGTGCGCGCGCCGTAGGTTTGCCGTCCGCGACGGCCTTCGCCGTCCCTGGTCGCGCGTTGCGACCATGTATCCATGAACGTATCGGATGGATTCGGGCCGTCTGCGCGCGCAAGGCTGTACGGCGCATTCGCCAGCACGTAGGCATCCGCCACGCAATGCCCGCTACGTCCCCACGGATCTTCGACATCGGGTAGTGCATCGCCGAAGAAAGCCGCGGTAAGGCCCACGATGTTGCCCTGGCTATGGCACACGACGGTGATCGGCACGTCGGCCTGCATGCGGCGAATCGACTCGATCAACCTCGCAAGGCGCAACGCTGCGAGCACGCCATATGCGCGGGGTGGCGCGCGATACAGCGGTCGATTGGTCGGGTTGATCCCCTGGACGGTCAACCACCCGGCCGCGCGGTCGTCGAGGCCGCCGTGCCAGAGATCGGGCAGGCTCGCGCAACCGTTCGTGAACGGGCCGCCGCCCCAGTAGTCCTTCTCGTTCAGAAAGATCTTGTCGCCATACTCTTTCAGCTCAGCGGCGGTCGCCCGATAGCCCCATCGGAAATGAATCACGGGAGAGAAGGACGGGTCAGATTTGATGTAGTCGCCGGCCCAGAGCTTGGGATTCAGAAATCCGTCCGGCGTCACGCTTTCCGTGTACTTTGCAGGTACCAGCTGCCCGGCATCGATGCCGCGATACTTCAGTTGATCGTCCAGCCGCCCGAGCCGGCGGTTCAGGCCGTCGCACAGCCCCTGCTCGGCGGCCTCGAACCATTCGCCTTCGGAGTTCACGCCATGTACGAAGATGACGATGCCGGGCAACGGAAGTTGCTTGATACAGATCAGCCGCGTGTCTTTCGTCCACATGGAGACCCCTTCGCTCCGGCCGACGACGATCTGCGGCGGCTCGGGGCGCGGCACAACCGCGTCGGGCACGTCGGTCTTCGCAGCATGCTCGTCGGTGTGGGCGTCCGCAGCCGGCCGAGGATCGAGAGATGAATCGGTCATATGGAGTCCTGCGCTTGCGTCAAACATTCTTCTTGGTGAACTGAACCGCCAGCCTCTCGAACCGGTCGGTATCGACCTCCGGCAGTTCCCCGGCCATGTCGGTCGTCAAATCCGACAGCGTTCCCGATGCCTTTCGAATCTGTCCTTCGAACCCCGGTGCCGCGTGACCGTCCGTTGGGCGGATCAGCTTCGGGACGCGGCCGAGCGGACGTTGATCGAATGTCGGCAAGTCGACGCTCATGCTTGCGGGGCCATCCCATGCATGGCCGCCCGATTTCACCGTGAAGGTGCCGGGGCATCCCAGTTCGATATCGCCGCCATGCAGCCTGAGATACGCGCCGCCGGACGTGACGAATACGACTTCGTCGCTTGCCGTGCCGGCAAGCTTGCCGTCGGCGGCAGTCAACCGGATGTTTTTGCCGGACTCGATTTGCGTGTCGTCGTTCTGCGATTGAATGGCCACTTTCCCCTGATTCGCGATCGCCGATACGCCGTTGCTGTGCGCGAACATCGCGACGCCATGCCCGGCATGCAGATTGATCCGCTCGCCGCTCGTGATCTGCATGTGTTGTTGCGCAATCTGATCGATGTTCTCGCCCGCATACATCACGTGCGTTTTCGGCGTGACGTTCAGCGACCCCGCTTGCGCGCCGAACGCCATGAACGCGGATGCGTCACCCGTGGCACAGGATTCCGAACCGCCGGGTTTCCAGTGACGGAATGCGCTGGCGAGGT
Organism: Burkholderia sp. Ac-20392; assembly: GCF_017104585.1. Lineage (NCBI taxonomy): Bacteria > Pseudomonadati > Pseudomonadota > Betaproteobacteria > Burkholderiales > Burkholderiaceae > Burkholderia > Burkholderia sp. Ac-20392. Next base: position 25,352 of record NZ_JAAGPB010000025.1, on the reverse strand, counting down.
TGTCCTGGCCGGCCGTGTCGGCGGCTCGCCCGCCATGCTGGCCGGCATGATCGCCGAGCGACTTGAACAGCTCCGTGCATTGGTCGAGCAAGTGAATCAGCTCATCGCGATCGAGCTGACCGCCGGTCGCGTGCGACCGCGCATAGGTCGTCAACAGCATGCCCTGGGCGGCGCGCAACGCCGCGGCGGCGTCGGTGCGCAGTTCCGCGCCTTCGCCCCGGTCGTTCCCGTGTCCATCGTTACGGGGCTGCGTCAGATAGCCGAGATTCAATTGGGTGTGCGCGTGTTCGCTCGCCAACTGCGCCGAAATTTGCGACGGCGTATCGTCCAGACGAAGCTGGTTGTACCGATGGCCCTTGATTTCCTTGGTCTTGATCCCGGACAAGTAACGGTTGCCGGGTAGCGAGCCGGTATCGCTGAAGGTCGCGGGCGGGTTCGCGCCATTGCTCAGGATTCCGATGATCACCAGACGGTCCGGATCGCCCGACAGGCTGCCCAGCAAGACCTCCATACCGACCCGGGGCAGGAACAGCGCGCCGAAGTATTTCCCCGCCAGACTTGCTCCGACGCGAATCGGCGCACTGTCGCCGGCCAGGCCGGTCGTTCCGGCGCCTTCCGCGTGGGCGTGATCGACCGGGTCGTAGCCGTGAATCTGCACCCGCACGCGGCCGGCCTCATCGCAAAACACTTCCTCTCCCGGTGTGCCGACGATCGTGCCGGTGAGCAGGTGGACCGGCGGCACATCGATTTTCGGATCGTAGGAAGGCTTGAGCGGCACGCCGCGTCGCACGCACGTGAAACTGTTCTCATAGCGCGTGTCCGTTCGTTCCGATGTATCGGCTGGCGCCCGCGGAACGACTTGCATCAAGTGACGGCTTGCCGCGAATAGCCCGTCCACGCGACCAGCCAGGGTCGTCGGCAGGTTGTTCCAGATATCGTGCCGAACCGACGTGACGACAAACTGGCGATGATCGGCGGGCGTCATGTCCAGCTCGGGGTCGCCGGTCAACGTGAACCAGTGACCGACCGGCATGTCGCGCACGCTGCTGGTGCCTTCATGGCGTACGGCTTCGAACTGATGCGCGAGCATCCGGTCACGCGTGATGCGATCGTGATCACTCCAGGAATCGCCGACGTGTGGAATGTCGATCGCGACGTCGGTCAGCAGGTGCGCAAGGTCGTTCCCCGACTCGCCCTGATCGATGCCGGTGACGGTCGTGGATTCGTCTGCACGAGCTTTCTTGTGATCCCACGATGGACGGCTGACTTTGCCGGACGACAGACTTTGGCAGGGTGCGAAGAGCGTCACCGTGTCGCGTTGTTCGACTCCGGTGTCGCGCGGATGGACGCGGAGGGTGCCGGCCGGCGCTTCCGTCAGACGATATGGGTCGTCGCAAAACAGGAGCGTGTGCAGCGGTCGTTCGTCACTCGTGCCGCTCGCCCCTCCGTTCGGTCCCGCCTTCGCAAATACCGTGATGCCTTCCCGACGCAACAGACGCCGGACAAAGCGCGCGTCGGACTCGTTGACTTGCCGTGTCAGTTCGCGCACCGGATAGCGTTCGGCTTGCAATCCCGACAGGTCGAAATCGAAGGCCTGCGCGAGTGCCGGGCTGCGGTGTTTCCACTCGTTCATCAGCGTCGTCAGAATGTCGATCACGCTGCACGATCGGAACATGCGGGCGTTCGTGCGGCGGTCCATCAGCGACAGGGCGTCGCACACGTGCAATTGATACACGGTCAGTTCACCGTCGGATTGGCCGGCCCGCACGCCGCACACGATCGCATTGATCGTCCGTATGCCGCCCCGATCGGTCGTCAGCCGGACCGATACGGGCAGACCGAGAAACAGCGCTGGCGCTAGATGCGCGTGGGTGGACACGCAGGTCAGTTGCCCGTCAATCCCCGATATCAACCCTTCGCGAATATCGGCGTGATGGAGCGCCAGGAGATGGCCGACCGCGCGTTGGGCCGCCCCGAAATAGAGATCGACCGGCCGCTTGTTGCTGCCGATCAGACCGGACGCAAAATTTCGGAATGTACTTTCTATCGACATCACCGCAATCTCATTATTTTCTTTATCAATTCGGACTGGTTTGAATTGAGGCTTAAGGTAAATAAAAAGAAGCTTCTGGAAAATTCGCGGTGAAGGCTATCAAACTTATCTTCCGTGTGAAATGGTTTTATATTTAGAGATAATTTTTTGATTTGGGTGAGACTGTATGTGACATTATTCTCGGGAGGAGGGGGATTTGTGCTTGGTAATTGGTGTAAATGTTTTTGATGAGAATTTGTCTATTTATCGATGGGGAGATAATTATTTTCGTCGAAATAAATTGAATGGAATATGTAAAGAATGAGATTCATCCCATGTCTGGACGAGCCGCGGCGCATTGTGGTGTCGGAAAGGGATGTGGGCAGGATTGCGCAGGTGCTCGTCCGGTGCATATCGGTTTGCCCCTGTTTTCTTCGCTGCCTGCTACCCGGCGGGCGGATTCTCCTTGCATGGTTCGCGAAGGGTTTGCCTGATCTTTTGCAGGCATGGCCGGGATGGCGTCTTGCGTGGATGCGCAGATGTCCATGAGGGAATTCCCCCGTGATGCATGAGCGAGCGTCAGTTCGACGCCGCGCCCGTTCGCTCCGCGCTTACCCGTCGCCCTGTTCGGGCACCGCCCGCGATTATTTGCGTTTCGCGAATGGCGCGTTCGTCGGTTGTTCCATACCCGATTGGCGGCCGTGCACCTATCGTGGTGACGTCGGCTGATTGAACTCGACGCGTCGAACCGAACGCCAGCCGGCACTTCCTCGCGATTCGCATCGCACACAAAAACCATCGGACCTGGCTCATGCGCAGGCGCTGCGGCGCGCGCAGGCGAACCTGTGTCCACGGAGACGGACATGAAAGCAAACGAGTGGGATACCTCATACGAGTGGAAGGCGGTCACGCTGCTGGCGCTCGGCTTCGGGCTGGTCGGCCTCGATCGCTGGCTGATCGCGCCGCTGTTCCCTTCGATCATGAAGGACCTCAACCTGAACGCGCAGGACGTCGGCAACTGCATCGGCGTGCTCGGCCTGTCGTGGGGCATTTTCGCGGCGCTGATGGGCGGCATCTCCGACAAGATCGGCCGCCGGAAGGTGCTGATTCCGGCCATCCTCGCGTTCTCGCTGCTGTCGGGCTTCTCGGGGCTCGCGGGCGGGCTGCTCGGGCTGATGGCGATTCGCGGCCTGATGGGTGTCGCCGAAGGCTCGTTCTGCCCGACAAGCTTTGCCGCGACGGCCGACGCATCGCATCCGCGGCGGCGCGGGCTGAACCTCGGCCTGCAGCAAAGCGGCTTCGCGCTGTTCGGGCTCGCGCTGTCGCCGATCATCGCGACGCAACTGCTCGGCTTCGTTTCGTGGCGCTGGGTCTTTGCGCTGGTTGCCGTTCCCGGCCTGATCCTCGGCGCGATCATGTTCTTCGTCATCCGTGAGCCGAAGGTCACGAAGGCCGTCGCGTCGGAGCATGCGCCGGCGTCGCTCGGCCATGTGCTCAAGAGCCGCAACATCCTCGTGGCGATGGCGGCCCTGTGCTGTGCAATGACCGGTGTGTTCGTGCTCGGCGCGCTGCTGCCGCTGTACCTGACCGACTACCTGGCGCTCGGCACGCAGAAGATGGGCCTCGTCGTGTCGGCGATCGGCTTCGGCGGTTTTCTCGGGCAGTTCGGGTTGCCGGGCCAGTCCGACCTGGTCGGCCGTCGCCTCGCGAGCATCGTCGGCTTCGCGGGAACGGCCGTGATGCTCTACATCTTCCGCGGCCTCGGCCCGCAGCCGGTCGCGCTGTTCGGGGTCCTGTTCGTCGCGTCGTTCTTCACGCTCGGGCTGGTGTCGCTGCTGTCCGGCCCGGTGGCGACCGAGGCCGCGCCGATCGGGCTCGTGTCGACGTCGATCGGCGTGGTGGTCGGTGTCGGCGAGATCTTCGGCGGCGGCATCGCGCCGGCGATGGGCGGCTACGTCGCCGCACACTTTGGCATCCAGAACATTCTGTGGCTGCCGATGTGCGCGGTCATGCTGGGCATCGTGGTCAGCCTGCTGCTGAAGGAAACCGCGCCGGCCGTGCTGCAGCGTCGCATGGCCGTGCAGCCGGAACTCGCGGCGGGCGAGCAATCGCGGTAAGGCCCGCGCGGGCACGGTAGTGCATGCGGGGCCGGGTGCTTTCGGCGATTGACATCGATTGGGTGACAGAGTGACGCCTTCCGCATGACACAGCCCGTTATCAGCAAAGGTAGACTGCCGGTTTCGCTGTCGAAAAAGGGCGCGGTATGGACCGGTTTCTGAGCATCGAGGCATTCGTCAGGGTGGCGGAGGCGAGCAGCTTCGCCGAGGCGGCGCGGCAGCTCGGCGTGACCAGCTCGGTCGTGACGAACCGCATCCAGCAGCTCGAGAAGTTCGTCAACGCGCCGCTGTTCCATCGCAGCACGCGCCACGTGCGCCTGTCGGAAGTGGGCGAAGCGTTCTATCGCGAGTGCGCGGAGGTGGTGGGGCGCGTCAACGAGCTGACCGACCAGATGCGCGAGCTTCGCGCGACCCCCACCGGGCGGCTGCGCATCCAGATGCTGCCCGGCTTCGCGCTCGATCACTTCGGCGCGCCGCTGATGGAATTCAACCGGCGCTACCCGGGCATCCAGCTCGACGTCATCGTCAATGACCGTGTCGTGGACCCTGTCGAAGAAGGGTTCGACATCGCGTTCCAGATTTTCCCGCCGATCTCCGAGTCGCTGATCGAGCGGCGGCTGTTCACCGTCAGGCGCCTCTTCTGCGCGTCGCCTGCCTACCTCGACGCGCATGGTGCGCCACAACATCCGCGCGACCTGCTGCAGCACACCACGGCGCTCTATTCAGGCTATCCGTCGCGCAACCGCTGGACGATGACGCGCGGCGACGAGGTCGTCGAAATGGAGCTGCCGGGCATGATCCGCTCGAACTCCGTGCACCTGCTGCGCGAGTACGCGTTGTCCGGCGGCGGCGTCGTGTGCCTGCCCACGCTCGTCGCGAGCGAGGCCCTCGTCGCCGGCCGGCTGGTGCCCATCCTCACCGACTTCCAGCTCGCGCCGTTGAGCTTTGCCGCGGTTTATCCCGCAACGCAGCGACAGGCGTTGAAGGTGAAGGCGCTGGTCGAATTCCTCGCGGAAACCATCGGCGACGAATCGCCGTGGGATCGTCCGCTTCTGGAGCGTGGCTGGGTGCGTTGAACCGCGCGGATTATTCGCGAAACGCAAATGCCGTAGTCGCCGTCCCGTGCCTTGTTGCGATGGTCCCTAGCCCCTAGAGTTGAATCCAACAAGCGGTTCAACTCAGGAGACAGAAATGACCGACACGGCATTCCACACCGTCTTTGGCTCGCTCGACCATTACCGGAAGGGCGAGATCGAAATCACGAGCGGCAGCGCTCAACACTACGCGTTCTCGAATGTCTTCGAGGTCGCATCGAAGTCGGCCCCTTACGAAAAGGTCGTCGCCGGCAAGAACCTCGAATACGTGATCGAAGTGCTGCGGACCGACGGCCAGTCGCCGTGGTTCGCCTGCTCGCACGACGAGTTCGTGATCCAGATGGATGGCGAAGTCCGGATCGAATTCATCAAGCTCGATACGCCGTCGACATCGACGCGCGGCACCGTGAGCGCCGGCGCCCAGCCGGCCGGCCGCAAGATGGGCTACGTCGTATTGCGCCAAGGCCATCAGGCGCTGCTGCCGGCCGGTTGTGCATACCGCTTCACCGCGAGCCAGCCGGGCGTCGCGCTCGTGCAGACCATCCTGGGCGAGTTGTCGGTGGAGAAGTGGGCCGACATCTGCCTGCACTGATTCGTCCGACCTCATTCGACTATTCCAGGAGACACGTTATGGCCACTCTCGACACCCTCGACACGTCCGCAGGTTTTGCCGCCGATCTGGTGCGCTCGACCGAAGCCGATGCCGTCACCGGCTACCGCCGCTTCCAGCTCGGCGCATTCGAATTCCAGCGCGACGAATATTTCGTGAAGATCTGCTGGCCCGCGAAAGGCCAGACCCGCACGCATGCGATGCCGGCTGACGCGTTCCTGCGCGCGATGATGCGCGACGTGGCGTGGGGCTTCTTCTACGGCTGGGTGAACTTCGACCACGTGTTCGGCACACGCAATCACTACGGCAAGGTGGACATGTATGCGGGCACCTTCAACGGCATCCTGAAGGACGCCGGGGTCGACTACACCGAGACCTTCGAAACGCCCACGATCATGGCGACCTTCAAGGCGATGCTGCACGACTGGACGAACGAAGGCTTCGATCCGTTCGCGGCGCCCGAGGAAACCGGTACGGCGTTCGGACGCAAGCACGGCGACAACGGCTCGGCGATCGAGCGGACGCGGATCGCGACGCGCCGCATGCCGGGCCTCGAAGGCGATTCGCCGCTGCGCGACGACCTGCCGGTCAACCGCGCGTTCCTCGACGTCGCGCAGGACGAACCGGAAGTGCATGTCGAACCGGGCTTCGAAGGCGAGCTGCACGCGTTCAACCTGTTCAAGTACCTGTCGCGCTCGGACGTGACGTGGAATCCGTCGGTCACGTCGGTGTGCGGGCGCAGCCTGTTCTGCCCGACCACCGAGGAATTCATCCTGCCGGTGTTCCATGGCAACGACCGCGTCGAATGGTTCCTGCAACTGTCCGACGAAATCGTGTGGGACATCGGCGACAAGAACACCGGCGCGCCGCGCGCACGCGTGACGATGCGCGCGGGCGACATCTGCGCGATGCCCGCCGACATCCGGCATCAGGGCTATTCCACGAAGCGGTCGATGCTGCTGGTCTGGGAGAACGCGACGCCCAACCTGCCGCAGCGCTACGAGAGCGGCGAGCTCGCGCCGTATCCGATCGCGTTCTGAGCGGCGCTTCAGTTTCCGCTTCAAGCCATACACCGAGGACGATTCATGCAAACCCAACTCTTCATCGACGGGCGTTTCGTTGACGCCGTCGACCGCGGCACGATCGACGTGCTGAATCCGCACGACGGCTCCGTCATCACGAAGATCGCGGCCGCCACCGCGGCGGACGTCGACCTGGCCGTCGAAGCCGCAACGCGCGCGTTCCCCAAATGGTCGGCGCTGCCGGCCGCCGAACGCGGCCGGTTGCTGCTGCGCCTCGCCGACGCGATCGAGGCCAACGCGGAGGAGCTGGCACAGCTCGAATCGCTGGACACCGGCCACCCGATCCGCGATTCGCGCGCGCTCGACGTGCCGCGCACGGCCGCTTGCTTCCGCTACTTCGGCGGCATGGCCGACAAGCTGCAAGGCTCGGTGATTCCGGTCGAAACCGGCTTCCTGAACTACGTGCAGCGCGCGCCGATCGGCGTCGTCGGCCAGATCGTGCCGTGGAATTTTCCGCTGATGTTCACGAGCTGGAAGATGGGCCCGGCGCTCGCGGCCGGCAACACGGTGGTACTCAAGCCGTCGGAGATCACGCCGCTGTCGACGCTGCGCATCGTCGAGCTGATGGCCGAGGTCGGGTTTCCGGCCGGCGTCGTCAATATCGTCCCCGGTTACGGGCATACGGCCGGCCAGCGGCTCGCCGAACATCCGGGCGTCGGCAAGATCGCGTTCACGGGATCGACGGCCACCGGCCGCCGGATCGTCGAAGCGTCGCAGGGCAACCTGAAGCGCGTGCAGCTCGAACTGGGCGGCAAGGGCGCCAACATCGTGTTCGACGATGCCGACCTGGACGCGGCCATCAACGGCGCCGCGTGGGCGATCTTCCACAACCAGGGGCAGGCGTGCATCGCCGGCTCGCGTCTCGTGCTGCATGAACGTATCGCTGATGCGTTCCTCGAGCGCTTCGTGGCGCTCGCGTCGTCGATCCGCATCGGCAACCCGCTCGATGCGAACACCGAGATGGGGCCGCTCACGTCGAAGCAGCACCTCGATCGCGTGCTGTCGTTCGTCGACGTCGCGCGCGAGCAGGGCGGCCGTGTGCTCACCGGCGGCAGCGCGCCGCTAGATCCGGCGCTCGCCAACGGCTACTACGTGCGCCCGACGGTCATCGAGGCAAAGAGCGCGGCCGACCGCGTCGCGCAGGAAGAAGTGTTCGGCCCGTTCGTCACGGTGCTGCGCTTCGGCAGCGACGACGAAGCGCTGGCCATTGCCAACGCAACCGAATACGGGCTGGGCAGCGGCCTCTGGACGAAGGATCTCTCGCGCGCACACAAGATGGCGTCGCGGATCAACGCGGGCATGTGCTGGATCAACTGCTACAAGCGCGTCAATCCGGGCAGCCCGTTCGGCGGCGTCGGCCAGTCGGGCTACGGCCGCGAGATGGGCTTCGAGGCGATGCACGACTACACCGAGGCGCGGTCGGTGTGGGTCAACGTCGACGGCAACGTGCCGCCGCACTTCAAGCGCTGAGGTTCGCCATGGATCGCTTCGTCTATCAGGGCACCCCTTCCCGCGTGGTGTTCGAATGGGGCGCGCTCGACAGGCTGCCGGACGAGCTGTCGACGCTCGGCGCCCGCCGTGCGCTGATCCTGTCCACGCCCGAGCAGCGGCCGCTCGCCGAGCGCGTGGAGGCGATCCTGGGCGAGCGTGCCGCCGGCATCTGCGCGCAGGCGGTCATGCATGTGCCGATCGAGGTCGCGCACGCGGCGCGCGAGATGGCCGGTGCGCTGGACGCGGACTGCTGCGTCGCGATCGGCGGCGGGTCGACGATCGGGCTGGGCAAGGCGATTGCGCTCGAATCGGTGCTGCCGATCCTGGCCGTGCCGACGACGTATGCCGGCTCGGAGATGACGCCGATCTTCGGGCTCACGGAAGGCCGGCTGAAGCGCACCGGGCGCGACGCGCGCGTGCTGCCGCGGACGGTGCTCTACGACCCGTCGCTGACGTTGTCGCTGCCGCCGGACATTTCCGCGGCATCGGGCATCAATGCGATGGCGCACGCCGTCGAGGCGCTCTACGCGGAAGACGCGAACCCGGTGATCAGCCTGATGGCGGAAGAATCGATTCGCGCGCTCGGTGAAGCGCTGCCCGTGGTCGTGCGCGATCCGGGGAACCGCGACGCGCGCAGCCGTGCGTTGTACGGTGCGTGGCTTGCGGGAACCTGCCTGGGTGCAGTCGGCATGGCACTGCACCACAAGCTGTGCCACACGCTCGGCGGCACCTTCAACCTGCCGCACGCGCAGACGCATGCGGTGATGCTGCCGCATACCGCGCACTACAACCACGCTGCCGCGCCCGATGCGCTGCGCCGCGTGGCGCGTGCGCTGGGCGGAAGCGACGCAGCCGAAGCCGGCCCGCTGCTGTTCGCGCTGAATGCACGGCTCGGCATCGCGCCGGCGCTCGCCGATCTCGGGATGCCGGAGGCCGGGCTCGACGAAGCCGCCGACCTCGCGTGCCGCAACCCGTATGCGAATCCGCGGCCAATCGAACGCGCGGCGATTCGCGCGCTACTTCAGCGCGCATGGGAAGGGCGCGCGCCGCAATGAGCGGGCGGATGCGCCAACGGAGAAAGACATGAGCCACGATCACCACGACGGCGACGCCAGGCTGACCGAGCCGGTCGTCGCCAGCGTCGACGGCACGCCGAGCCCGTGCTTACGCGTGCTGTTGCAGAGCCCCGTGCGGCATCTTCATGCGTTCGTCCTCGATCGGAGCTGACCGTCATGGCGCGATTCTTTGCGGTGTTTGCGACGGACCAGCCGGGCATGCGCGACGTGCGCGATCGCGTGCGGCCGATTCACCGGACTTACCTGCGCTCGGCCGACCAGCACGGCGTGGTGGTGCGGCTCGGTGGCCCGACGCTGGACCCGCACGGCGATGCGATGAACGGCACCCTGCTCGTCGTGGAAGCAGACGACATTCATGCGGTGATGCAGTTCGTCGGCAACGATCCGTATGTGAAGGAAGGGCTGTTCTCGCACGTGGAAGTGCGTCCGTGGGACTGGAGCCTCGGCAACCCCGAGCAGCGAGTGTGAAGCATGGACGCACGACAACTCTGCCACTTTTCCGATGTGCCCGACGGCGGTGCGCGGGTCGTCGATGAAGCCTGTATCGGACGTCCCGTGATCGTCGTGCGACGGGGCGAGCACGTGTGGGCTTATGTGAATCGTTGCCCGCACTTCTCGGTGCCGCTCGATTTCGTACCGGGTAGTGTTTCCTGTTACCGGTCGCAGGTATTGATGTGCGCCCATCACAGCGCGCTGTTCCGGTTCGACGATGGCGTGTGTATCGACGGGCCTTGCTCGGGATCGGCGCTGGAGGCCGTGGCTGTCGAGGTGGATGCCGCCGCGTGGGTCGTCTATCGAGGCGCTTGATACGCGTGCTTTGATGAAGTGCAGGCAGTGCCGTTTAATGTGACGTATATCGTATTTTGCAATCAGTAAAGCTAATCAAATTTGAGGCGCCCGGTTATCGGCGCCTGAATGATGGCGATCCCTTGTGCAGTACCGAGCGAGCACCGGCCACGTAGCAGGTGTTGGCCTCGCTTTTTCATAAAAAAGACGGAGACACAATGAAACTCAGGTTTGGAGCAGTGGCGATTCTCGCCGTGGCGCAGGGCGCATGGGCGCAGAGCAGCGTGACGATGTTCGGTTTGATCGACGCCGGCGTCTCTTATGTGAGCAACGAGGGCGGCGGAAAGAACGTCAAGTTCGACGACGGCATATTCGCGCCCAACCTCTTCGGCTTTCGCGGCACGGAAGATCTCGGCGGCGGATATCGCGCGATCTTCGCGCTCGTGAACCAGTTCTCGATGGCGAACGGCAGCATCATCGGGACCGGGATTTTCGGGCGCAACGCGTATGTGGGCCTTGAAAGCAACCGGTTCGGCAGCATCACGCTGGGCAATCAGTACGACTTCATGGTGGATTCGCTGTTTTCAAGGAACAACGCGATTTCACGGGATATCTCGGGGCTGTACGGCTTTCGCAATGGCCCGTTCCAGCGTCTCGCGCTTCCGGACAATCCGACCGGTGCATTCGATTGGGATCGCACGGCAGGCAGCAAGCCGATCGCGAATGCCGTCAAGTACAGTTCGCCGACGGTGTCGGGCTTTTCCGGCGGCGCGATGTATGCGTTCGGCGGGGTGGCCGGTTCGGTCGGCGCGGACAATGCGGTCAGCGCCGGGGTGAACTATGAGATGGGGCCGTTCGGGGTGGGCGCGGCCTACACGAACGAGAAGTACGGCCCCGCGGCCGGCGTGCCGTCCACCAGCGTTCGCAACTGGGGCGTCGGGATGCATTACGACTTCGGCGTCGTGACCGCGAATGCGCTGATGACCACCGTGCACAACTCGTTCAACGATGCCGGGGTGTGGATGGCCGAAGCGGGCGGGCTGTGGCACGTCAGGCCGGATGTCGTGCTGGGTGCGAAGTACATGTACATGAAGGGCAACGAAGCGGTGAACGACAACCACGCTCACCAGGTCAGCGTGGCGCTTCAGTACCTGTTCTCGAAGCGGACGATGGTGTATGTGTCGGCGGACTACCAGCGCGCGAACAACGGCGCGAATGCGCAGGTCAATGGTGTGCTCGATCCGAACGGGGCGTCGAGTTCCGCGAGCCAGACGGTGGCGCGGGTGGGGTTGCATACGGTGTTTTGACGGGGCGGGCGCACGCCTGCCATGGTCCGCTAGCCGTCCAGTTGCACCGGATTGGATCTCCCGTGGATACGTCCGCGTTGGTCGTGCGTGGCATACGAGTGGGCGTCTGACAAATGCTGGAGAGGTAAGAGTGTAGGTACTGCGCGAGGTGTCAAAATAAACTCACGAGTTCAGATTTTTTTTTCCTATACTCGGATGCAACCGCCTAGCTATCGAGTGGAAGTTTGGACTGATGTATGATGCGACGCCTCGCGGGTACCTCCGCGACTGCGAACGGAAAACTACCAGATACGCACCGGTCCCGATGCAAATTATGTATGCACACATCGCGGGTGAAGACCGCGAATTGACCCTACCTCCCGTTGATGACGAAGTTCTTCCCGGTATTCCTTGGGGAGCCGTTGACGAACTGATGACGCCTGCATATTGGCGTGGCCAAGCTTGGCAACATACCGAATCAGGTAGCTTTTGCGATTTTCGCCTTGGCCGTTCGCTCGAGGAGGAGGTAGCGGCGTGCCTTCTCGGCGGCTGGGGGATGCCAGCCGAATTGGCGCTCGCGGCCTACGCGCGTATTCGCGACAGGGAGCTATTGCACGCAGGAACGACCGCCCAGGAGCTTGAGAATGTGTTGAGTGAGCCGTTCGTTTATCAAGGCCGTGAGCGCAAGTATCGTTTCATTAAGCAGAAGGCCCGCTATCTTAGTGTTTGTCTTGCCCGATTGGATGGTTTCGTACCGCCAGCAGATAGCATCTCGCTCAGAGACCGCTTAAGTGAGCTACCAGGTATCGGTTTGAAGACCGCATCGTGGATCGTCCGTAATCTTCGCCCCGAAAGTGAAGTGGCTATTCTTGATATTCACATCCTGCGCGTCGGTCACCATCTTGGTCTATTCCCGGAGCACTGGCAGCCGAGTACACACTATCGGCAACTGGAGGATCGCTTCGTTACATTTGCTCGCGCAATTGGGGTATCCGCAGCAACACTCGACGGCTTGATGTGGGATCACATGCGACGCCTGTCGGCCATCATGCGGAGGTCGCGTGCACAATCGGAGCAATTTGAGTTGTTCTCCGATGAAGGTGTGAATATTCATTGACCGATACGCTGCCGTTAAGAATGCAGCGAATCTCAGTAGGCTTGGCTACTGTTGGATGACCATCCGATTGCAGCGGCACCGACCGCAAGGAGTTGGTCACTTGAGGGAAGCGATGAGGTGATTTCGCCCCCGAGAATACCAAGAGGGCAAAAACCCAAACCGAATAATTCGGCGACGAGAGCTAGTGTCTGGAGCAAGGCTCCGGCGTCACGCCACACTAGCGTTTCACAGTTCGTATATGCGCTGCGAGGACGAGCCAAATCTGCTACGAGCGCGAGGAACATTCCGTTTGCATTCGGCAGGATCACACGACATTTCGCTGTCCAAATGTTGCATATTTCCTTTGGGAAGGTCAGCGTCTCGAGCAGACTATTTTCAGCGTTGACACGATAGACGCGCGAATCGTCGAATAGCAACACCGAGATTGGATGTAGCGCGCCCGCTGACAAGGTCGGCCGTCGACTACGGCGCAGCGCTTCGCTTTCTTGGAGAAATCGCGGTATTAGAGCGTACAAAAGGGCACCGACGACCAAGTCCACGGGAGCAGATTCTAGTTCGCGTGTCGAGCGTCTTTGCTCAAAAACGTCAACGAAGGGTCTCTGAATTGGGGCCTTGAATGATTCGAATCGTGCGCTCGATTCGACCGGCCAGGCGTAGTCCGAGCACGGACCATCGCCTAGCGGTTGCGGGTCATCAATACGGATCAAGACCCAAATCCTCCAATGTTTCGTAATGCTTTCTGCAGCCACGGCACATTCCGCATGCTTCGCTTGATACGTGGCAAGAATGAGCCCATGCAAGTAGATCCAGCGGAATCTCCGATACTTGAATGAGTTCTGGTCCGCTGAGATGGATAGCGGGTGCTTCGAGCGTGATATTACCTTCTTGGCAACTCAGAGCGGCACTCATCGCAGCGATGAATTCGGGTTTGCCGTCGGCGTGGACACCGTCCGTTCTTAGCGATCCAATTAGAAGTTTGTTGATGTTGAGGGAGACGGCCTTCATTGCAGCCAGTGTAGCCAGCATTTGGTTGCGAAATGGCCACCACTCTGGCACTGGGGCAAGAGTGGCAGGGGCCCGACCCGCCATGTCGCCACTGCCTAGGGCGCTCAAGTCAACATTAATTACATGATGCTCCATGCCTAAGGCTGCGCATACCGCTGCAGCTGCTCGAACTTCGGCCTCTGCAGCACGCTGGCCATAAGCTACAGTAATCCCCACATCAGGGCGCTTCCAGTAGGCAATCGCAATCGAGTCCATCCCGCCGGACAGAAGAAGGGCCGTTCTCATGTTTTCCACGCAGTGTGATGAAGGGCGGTTACGAAGTCGTAGTAGATGCAGCACTCGGTGCCAGTAGCCATCTTTAGGTCCTCTTCGCTGACTGCTTGTGCGAGAGCATAGACCGGCAGATTTTTTGCACGTGCGTAACCGACCTCGAAGATAGTTCCCGCATCAAGTCCATCGACGATTGCGAATACACGATCGCAAGATTCGAGAGCCTCAATGTCCTTCGGACCGACTTCGTGCGCCGGTCCGTGGCCAACTTCGTGAACCGGGGAGAACACACAGAGTCCTAGCTCTTCTAGTGAACGCCTTGCTTCATCAACAAGCCAGCGCTGGCCAAGTGTAAAGAAGGGGCTTGCCAAATAGACCCGCCCTGGGACCGTCGTCGCAGGAGGACGAGGTTGTTTTGCCAAGACATCCGGAGTTGACACCGGTAGTGCCATCATTTCAGCGTACTGGGAAACTGCGAGCGATGCGATATTGGCCGCGTACTCTGGACTCTTATGATGTACTGCCCATTGGGCAGCGAAGATGGCTGCAAAAACATCGCCTGAACCGATAGTCCAAACACGCGAGCTTTGGTATGCGGGTACCTGCGAGGATGAACCGGAAGCGGTATAAACAAAGGCACCCACTGGACCAGACTTCACCACTACGACTTCGGCCCCCTTGTTGATGAGCGATTGAGCTGCGGCGAAAACATCCGCTATACCAGCCATTGCAATAATTTCGCTCCGGTTGGCGACGATTGCGAGATGCTGAGCTTTGCTGCCGTTGTCCCAAAATGGTTCCGGGCAAAACGCAGATTGTGGGTCATAAACGCACCATTTTGCATCTACGAGCCCTGAACCTTCTAGCATTCCGAAACGTAGAACTACGTCTGCCGTTACTAGGATTGGCACATGCGATGGAATACGAGCCAACGTCGGGGTGATAACAGGCGTTGACATGCAATGGACGTATTCGAATGATATACCGGATTTCGCAGATGTAGTTTTGACGTCGAAGTCGTAAAAACGAGCTGTTCGTTCGAACACAGATTTGACTTCATCTGCTGCGTACGTATGCAAAGTTACTTTGTCTACGTGACTGCGAAGTGCAATGGCAGCCCGGCCGCCTGATCCGACTATCTGGTCCCAGTCTGGCCAGATGCATTTTTCATGATAGACGCCGCCGACCACTGCGATTTCTGAGAGGCTCATGCTAGCCTCACGCGTACCTGACACGATCCTCCGCTCACGCTAAGGACCTCGGCGACGTAAGCCCTTCCTTTCTGGATGCATTCCATAATCTGAAGCATCGAGCGCGACGTGATGGAACCTGCAGTATTGTTCGCACTGTCCTTGGCAAGGAGCCGAGGGGGTGGACCCATCTCGAGCTCCACACTAAGCACTGCACCGACGCGTAATGTCGACAAGATCGCTGGATTCGGTGAGTTCAGCGCGGCTATTTCAGTAATGACGCATGGGTCGCTGCCACCACCGCTATCCCCATTGCCAACCCCTTGCTTGGATTCGTTTACAGGTGCCATTGGCTCTGGCCGCCAACTGTCCGAACTTCTGTTGCTTCCTGACATACTTCCCCCGATGTGTGATCGTTGTGCAAGCGAATCTCTTTTTGCGAAAAAGTGCTCACATAATAATGTAAAACAGGTTGTATCGTGATGATGCGGTACCGTGGTGCGGCTCGATATGAAAATTTGCGAGGGATGATTCTTGTCTGAATTTTTGATTTCGTCAATTGGTGGTTTGGGTGCATTCGTATCCTCTCAAAAACCTGTTGGAAATAGCAGGAGGCACTTTCGGATGGAGGTTGTGCGCCTGCGGTTAACCCTAATTCTTCATTTTTTGGCGGTCTGTTGAATTAAAAATGAAGCTCTGACGTTGCTGTGGTTGGTGCGAAAATGTCATGCAATGTCACGATGAGGAGATGATTTGCAATGAGTGAGCGTTTGCAGATCCACGAACCAAAGAGGCTCTGGGAGCCCGAACTTACCGCGTGCCAAATGCCGAGAAGTGAGTTTCTCGCCGCAGATACGAGCTGACCCGGGGGGGGCAGTGGGAGGGATGGACGAGTGAATTTTCCATGGCACAATTGTGGGCGGCGAAAGAGCATTGAGAAATCCGAGCTCGAGTAATCGAGCATATGTCTTTAACAATCTGGTCATTGACGGGGCGTATATGTCGCAAGGTATGGATTGGAGGAAGTTGTTATCTGCACGTCGGCTTGGTGCGGAGGGCAGTGCGGTAGAAGCGCCTGATGTTAGAAGCAAATTTGTCAGAGACTACGATCGGCTAATTTTTTGCTCGGCTTTTCGACGTCTTCAAGATAAGACGCAAGTTTTTCCTTTAGCCAAAAGCGACTATGTCCGTACTCGCCTAACTCACAGTCTAGAGGTTGCGTCAGTAGGACGGTCGTTGGGTTTCCTGGCCGGCGAGGCAATCAACAAAGAAGACTCTTCAACTGTAGGTTTGGTAGATCCACATTCCGTTGGGGCTATCGTGTCTGCTGCGTGCTTGGCCCATGATATCGGTAACCCACCGTTCGGTCATGCTGGCGAGTCGGCTATTCAGGAGTGGTTTGCCGCTACGGATCAAGGTGGTAGATTCAAGACTCGTTGGAATCTTCTAAGTCGTCAGGAAATGGATCTGTTGAAGTTTGAAGGTAATGCTCAAGGGTTTCGAACAATAGCTCGGGTCCAGAACCCGGATGAGCGTGGTGGTATGCAGTTGACGCATGCAGTATTAGCCAGTTTTACGAAATACCCTCGAGAATCGATAGTTGACAAAGGGCATGCTGGAATCAGTGGGAAAAAATTTGGATTTATGCAGTCCGAGCGGGACCTCTTCGAGGAGGTTGCATCAGATGTGGGGCTTATTCGTAAGCCTGGCGGAGCACTTGCGTGGTATCGGCATCCGTTGGCATTTCTTGTGGAGGCAGCCGATGATATTTGCTATCACGTGATGGACATTGAGGATGGGTTTCGTGCAGGCGCACTGTCGTTCGACGAGTTGCGTGCCCTACACGAGCCTTGGCGTGATGCTGAAACTGATGTGCGTGCAGACCGTATTACTGACAAGCATCGTCGGGCGGAGTTTTATCGTGCCAAGACAGTCGGGAGGTTGATTAACGAATTTGTCGTGGTATTCCGGGAGAAGTTGGCTGATATATTGACAGGGAGTTTCGATGATGAATTGTCTAAGCATATTTTACACGTAACCCAGTTTGAGGCGTTCAAGCGTCTCGCTCGTGATAGAGTGTACAACTCGCGAGCGGTTGTGGAGATTGAGGCCTGCGGTTTTGAGGTCATATCGGGATTGTTGTCGGCGTTTGTGGCGGCAGTCGATGATTTCGCCATCAGAGGCAGCATGAGTAACGTTCGATCGAAAACATTGCTTCGATTGATGCCGATTGATGTAAACGTACTTTGTGATTGGGATGCGTACACTCGCGTGGTTCACGTAACTGATTTCATTTCTGGTATGACTGACTCGTATGCTCTGGAGTTATATCAGCGGATTCGTGGAATATCACTATCATGATGCGTATTATTGTTTGGTTGTTTGTGGGTTAATTTTAATGGTTTTCGTAATTTCAATTTTATTTAATTGATGGGGGATTTAATAATTTGTTGCGAGTGAGGATTGGGGGCCGGGTGTGTGGGGTGTCAGGATTTTGGTGTTCAAGGCGGGTTGAGATTCACGCTGATGTTCGAACGAATCGATCCTCAGAAAGGAGGGCGCACTGGTTCATAGCCGCCCTCCAATCATGAGCAGCGCCCCCCAATCGGCAGTGATGTCGCGCCGTACTGGTACATCGGGCTATTTCTCATCTTCCTTTATTGCATCATTCCAGTCCGCTAGCATCTGCCGTCCGCTCGCAAATTTGCCCGTCCACGGGCTCCGTCTAGTGTGTGCGCCGGATCGGCGACACTATCCGCCCGAAGTGCTGCTCTCCCGGCACTTCTTGCCCACCACCAATTTTCCGATATAATGAACCAACGTTCGGAATGTCGAACGTGTGAAGTCAAGCATCCAGAGTCGGATTCTCCGACGCCAACCTGCCCTCCCGGGCAAGGTGGACGCCTCTGAGGCGATGCGGCCGATTTACGGCAACGAAACGGGAGCAGCATGGCTGGCACCGGTTCGATAACCAATCATCCGGAGCAACCATGAGCCAAATTTCCTCCGCTTCCCGCCCCGCAGTCTGTGAAGACTGGTCGCACTTCCTTCCCGGTTTCACGCTGACGCATACGGTTCATCTCGTCTCGAGACGGAATCCAGGCATCGTCTCGACCGCGGCGGCTGTGCTCGAAGGTGAAACTGCTACGGTTGATCGCTGGGCCATCACCCGCTGTGGTGACGTTCTCGAGCAAAAGATCGTTCTCGGCGAAATGACGGAAGGGCAAGCGGTGCGGCTGCGTGAACGACTTGCCGCGCTCGATGGTGTACTGCGCACGAGGGTGGAGCATCATTTCGTGCGGGATGGGTCAGTTGCGTCCGAGAAGGCGTCGGGGAGCGGTTGTTAGGCGATGGCAGTGCGACCTGTCGCTCCTGCGCTTGAACGTTTCTCACTGCCAGCCAAGCTAACGAGCGTTCACATACGACTTCCTCGACATGTTTCCGAGACGTAGCCTTCAAAACCAAAGTGCCAGTGTCATCTGGTAGCCAGAACGCTTGAGCGACGCGTTCGACCGCCCGGAGATTTCCTCGCCGCGCCGAGCACCCGTCAATGCATAGAGCCCGACGGCGTGTATCCGTGCGTGAATCGGGTGTTCGATCGGCGGCGAACCGGTCGATCTCGCGGAGTGGGCTCATGCGCTCGGGTATGTCGATCAGGCGCATTTCACGCGCGATTTCCGCAAGCTGGTGGGGAAGGCGCAGGCGGAATACAGGCGGGAGGATCGGCAGGCGTGAGGTTGCGGTTTCGCGACGGGCAACTGGATGTCACGGCCCCCGCCCGTCGCGCCGCTGCTCGCTTGTCGTGGATTGTTGTAGTCTGGGCAATACGATAGTGTGGCGCGCCGGCCTGCCGCCGACCTGACAATGAACCTATGATGTGTCGCGCAGGCGATCGGTGAACCCGAACGGTGGGTACGTTACCGATCGTTTGATCCTGCCGATCTCATAGTCGATCGATCCGCCAGAAAGCCAGGAGTTTGTCGTGTTTCAACGGAGATCCATGTTGGGCCGTCTGAATGTCGCGTGCGTCGTCGCCGTGGCGATCATGCTGGCCCCAGTCGCGACGCGTGCAGCGGCCGACCATGTCAACGAAACGGCGAGCGTCGCGCCTGCCGTTTCGGCCAACACGTCGCTCGCGCGGCCGATTGTCGGCGACGATCCGGTTGCGATTCGGGAAGCACTGGAGAAACTGCACGTCAAAGGCGCGTCCCCGTCCCTGAGCGATCGCGTCCGCAGCCTGATCCCCGGCGTGGCCGACAAGCATGGCCAGAACGCCGACCTGGCCGCGGTCAACCTGGATCGTGAGGTAACTTTCCTGGTGCCGGTGACGTACGGGCTGCGATATCAGTCGCAGAAGCATCTGTTGAAGGTGAACGTCGACCTGGTCGACGCCGACGGCGAAGGCCGGACAGGCATCCTGCTCAGAAAGGTCATTACCGGGCCGCGAGGGCGAGGGCTCGTGATCGCACCCGAGGCGAAGGCAAAAGGCTATATCCAGCAGATCGACATCATCGAACTCGATCCCGGAAAAGGCAGGAAGTCCACCGTGCGCGGCCGCGTGAGGCTGTCACCCGCTGCGTACGCGCAAACGCATGGCGGGTTCGCGTTCGCTCTTTCCGGGCGTCTGGTCCGGCCGTACCTGACCGAACACATCGAGCACGCCGAGCCGAGCAACGACGAGCCGACCGACATCACGACGAGGACTTCGAGGTTGTACCTGGATATCGAATCCATTTCGCTCGTGAGTCAGGCGAACGGTGCGGTGTTGTTGAAGAAGCTGAGTCTGTCGAAGTAGAGGGTTTCTTGCGCGAGTCTTTGGCCGGTAAAGAGGCGCCGCAACGGAACATTCAAGCGTGCGGGGTTGAGCGAGCGCACGCTGCGGCAGCGTTTTTCCAGCGATGTGGGCGTGATGCCGAAGCGGGTGATCTGTCGATACCGATTGCATGAGGCCACCGACCGGCTCGCCGGCGGCGAGCAGGTCGATCTCGCGGAACTGGCTCATGGCCTCTCGGGTATCTCGATCAGGCTCACTGGGCGCGCGATATCCGCACGCTGGCGGGGAAGACTCGGGCGGAGTATCGGCGGGAGCATGGTCGCAGGTGACGCCGCGGCACACGGCGGTGCCGCCACGTCAGGCCGGATTGTGCTGCTGCGGAAACAGGGCGACGTCAGCCTGACCGTTGCCCGGCTGCGATGCGGGCAAGTCATTCCGGAAGACTTCTCGCGCTGCGCGTTGTCATGCCCGACCCGAATCACTGATTCGGAGACCCTCACTCCACCGTCACCGACTTAGCCAGATTCCGCGGTTTATCAATATCCGTCCCCCGCGCCAATGCAGCGTGATACGCCAACAGTTGCATCGGCACCGTATGCAGAATCGGCGAAAGCGGCCCGTAGTACTCGTTCAACCGAATCACCTCGATTCCTTCACTCGGCACCAACCCGCAGTCCACGTCCGCGAACACAAAAAGCTTGCCATTCCGCGCACTGACCTCATGCATGTTCGACCGGAGCTTTTCGAGCAGCATGTCGTTCGGCGCAACCGCAATCACCGGCATCTCGTTACTCACCAGCGCAAGCGGCCCATGCTTCAGCTCCCCCGCCGGATAAGCCTCTGCATGAATATACGAAATCTCCTTCATCTTCAGCGCGCCTTCCAGCGCGATCGGATAGTGCATCCCGCGCCCGAGAAACAGCATGTTGTCGCGTCGTGCGAGCAGTTCCGACCAAGCCATGATCTGCGGCTCGAGCGCGAGCACCTTCGACATCGCATCCGGCAGATGCCTTAGCGCACGCAGATGCTCCTTCTCCTCGTCGTCGCTTAACCGCCCACGCACCTGCGCAAGCGACAGCGTCAGCAGAAACAACGCAACGAGCTGCGTCGTAAAAGCCTTCGTCGAGGCCACCCCGATCTCGATGCCCGCGCGCGTGACGAATTGCAGCGCACATTCCCGCATCAACGCACTCGTCGCGACGTTGCAGATCGCGAGCGTGTGCATCATTCCAACCCGCTTGGCGACATGCACGGCACCCAGCACATCAGCCGTCTCGCCGCTCTGCGACACCGCGACAACGAGCGTACGCGGATTCGGCACACTGTCGCGATACCGAAACTCGCTCGCAATTTCCACGCTGGCCGGCAGCTTCGCGATGCTCTCGATCCAGTACTTCGCCGTAAGCGCCGCGTGATAACTGCCGCCACACGCGAGCAACAGCACCGAATCGACATCATTGAACACGCGCCACGCGCCATCACCAAACAACTCCGGCATGATCGAAGACACATCGAGCAACGTATCGGCCACCGCCTGCGGCTGCTCGAAGATCTCCTTCTGCATGTAGTAGCGATACGACCCGAGATCGGCCGCACCGCTATGCGCGGCGACCCGCTGCACTGCACGCTCGACGCGCTGGCCGGCCGCATCGACGATCCAGTAGCGATGCAACTGGATATCGGCAACATCACCGTTCTCGAGGTACGCGATGCGATCCGTGATCCCCGACAAAGCAATCGCATCCGATGCCAGAAAATTCTCGCCTTCGCCGACCCCGACAACGAGCGGCATCCCGTCGCGCGCACCGACGATCCGGTGCGGCTCGTCGCGGCACATCACCGCGATCGCATAGCTGCCGCGCAGTCGCGCGACCGCACCCCGTACCGCATCGAACAGATCACCGTCGTAAAGATGGTCGATCAGGTGCGCGATCGCCTCACTATCAGTCTGGCTCGCGAACACATAGCCATGCGCCTGCAATTCCGCACGCAGCTGATCGCAGTTCTCGATGATCCCGTTATGCGACAGCGCGATGCGCGCATTGGCGTCGCTCGGCGAGAAGTGCGGATGGGCGTTGAGCGTGACGGGTGCGCCATGCGTGGCCCAGCGCGTATGCGCAATGCCGGTGTAGCCCGACAGCGCCTGTTCGGCGATCTCGCGCTGCAGGTTGGCGACACGATCGACGCTGCGGGCGCGCGCCAGCGCCCGGTCGCGGTAGACCACGACGCCGCACGAATCGTAGCCGCGGTATTCGAGCCGCTTCAGGCCGTCGACCAGGTTCGGCAGGATGTCCCGCTGGGCGACCGCCCCGACAATTCCACACATATCGCGCTCCGTAAATGTCCTGTCTGGATCAGTGAGAGCGATGGTAGGGCGAGTGATATGGAATTAAATTTCAAAATACGACAACAAATGAAACGAATGATGGATCAGCTATCATGTTGAAATTAAATTTCACGTCCTGACCGAAAGGAGCCGCCGATGGCCGGCATCACCCTCGACGATCTCGACCTGCGCATCCTCGCGATCCTGCAGGACGACGCGTCGGTGTCGAACCTGCAACTGGCCGAGCGCGCGCTGTCGTCGCCGCCCACCTGCATGCGCCGCGTGCGGCGGCTGACGGAAGCCGGCGTGATCCGCCGGCAGGTCGCCGTGCTCGATCCAGTGGCGATCGGCACGGCCGTCACCGCGTTGATCGAGATTAGCCTCGACCGACAGACGGCGGAAGACTACGACGCGTTCGAAGCGTACGTGTGCGCGGAGCCGGCCGTTACGCAGTGTTATCGCGTGTCGCCGGGGCCCGATTTCGTGGTGGTGGCGGATCTGGCCGACGTCGCCGAATACGACGAATTCGCGCGGCGGCTGTTCACCGGCGCATCGAACGTCCGCAACGTGCGGACGTTCTTCTCGACGCATCGCGCGAAATTCGAAGCGAACGCGCGGGTCACCCACGCGATGCGCAAGCGCGCGTAATGCCGTCAGGCAGCAGCAGCGGCGTCAGCGTCAGCCGCGCCCACCAGTTGCAGCGGCTTGCCATACCCGAAGCAATGCGCGGGTTCGGGGAACACACGTTGGCGCACGTCATGTGCGTACTGGCGGATCGCGTCGCGCATCACCGCATTCGCATCGGCATAACGCTTCACGAAGCGCGGCGTGTACGCATCGAATGCGCCGATCATGTCCTCGGTCACGAGCACCTGTCCGTCGCACGCGGGCGATGCGCCGATGCCGATCGTCGGGATCGTCAGCGTTTCGGTGATATGGCGCGCGAGCGCTTCGGCCGTGCCTTCGATGACGACGCTGAACGCGCCGGCCTGTTCAGCCGAACACGCGGCGTCGAACACCTGCGCGGCCGAACGCGGGTCCATCCCCTGCGCGCGGAAGCCGCCCGTCGCGTTGGCCTGCTGCGGCATGAGGCCGACGTGCGCCATCACCGGGATGCCGCGCTCGGTCAGGAAGCGGATCGTGTCGCCCATCTCGCTACCGCCTTCTAGCTTCACGCCCTGCGCGCCGGTTTCGGCGAGCAGGCGCGCGGCGGAGCGATACGCCTGCGCGGGCGATTCCTGGTACGTCGAGAACGGCAGGTCGACGACGACGCATGCCTGCGCGGCGCCGCGCACGACGGCCGCACCGTGTGCAATCATCATGTCGAGCGTGACGCGCAGCGTATCGGGCATCCCGTACAGCACCATGCCGACGGAGTCGCCGACGATGATCACGTCGGCCACCTCGTCGACCAGCTTCGCCATCGGCGCGGAATACGCGGTCAGCGACACGAGGCTGCCGATGCCCTTGGTCGAACGGATCGTGGTGACGGTCTTGCGGGTGGTGCGGGTATGAGCGCTCATGAACGGAAGCCGTGTGAAAGAAGAGCCGCCACGGTAGCATCGCGCTCGTTCGTGCAATGACCTTCGGAGGACGTCTTATGTTGCTGGCGGGACAATCGGCTGACCCTTACGCAGTGCCGCCGATGGCGCGCCTGCCGAGGCCGCTGTACGTGCGCGCGTTCGGGATTCCCGGCAATGTGAGCATCGACGCGCACAGTCATCCGTGGGCGCAGCTGATGTATGCGACGAGCGGGGTGCTCGAGGTGTCGACGCCGTCGGGCCGGCACCTGCTGCCGCCGCACTATGCGATGTGGATCCCGCCGCACGTGCCGCATGCGGTGTCGACGCGCGATTGCGTCGCGTTCCACAGCCTGTATCTCGATGCCGCGATCGCGCGCGACGACGTGCACGACGATTGCGCGATCCTCTGCATGACGCCGCTGCTGCGCGAGCTGGTGCTCGCCACGGCCGAATTGCCGGTGAACTACGACGAGACAGGGCCGGATGGTGCGCTCGTCTGCCTGATCGCCGACCGGATCGCACGCATGCGGCAGGCGCCGCTGACGGTGCCGCTGCCGCGCGATCCGCGTCTGCTGAAAATCGCGCGGGCGTTGCATGCGTATCCGGGCGATACGCGCAATCTCGACGAATGGGGCCATCAGGTCGGTGCGACGCGTCGCACGCTGTCGCGGCTGTTCCGGCAGGACACGGGGCTGTCGTTCACCGAATGGCGGCAGGCGGTGCGGCTGCTTGCGTCGCTGCCGCTGCTCGACGCGGGCGAGCCGATCGGCGCGGTGGCCGCGCAACTGGGCTACGACTCGACGTCGTCATTCATCGCGCTGTTCCAGGCGAAATTCCAGGTGACGCCCGGCGCGTATGCGAAGCGTGAAGCGCGCCGGCCCGTGCTGAACGCCTGACGCGGCGGTACACCTCGACTCAGAACGCGAGCGCCTGCTGCACCGGATGGTGGGCGCCGCGCTCGAACCCCGCGCCTTCGAGCGACAGCAGCGCGCGCTTGCGGTCGATGCCGCCCGCATAGCCGGTCAGGCTGCCCGACGCACCGACCACGCGATGGCACGGCACCATGATCGACACCGGGTTCCGGCCGACCGCACCGCCCACGGCGCGCGCGCCGCTCATCGGCAGCCCGACGCGCTCGGTGATGTCGCCGTACGTCACGAGTTCGCCGAACGGAATCGCGAGCAGTTCCTTCCATACCCGTCGCTGAAACGCGGTGCCGCGCAAGTGGATCGGCACCGAGAACGTCTCGCGCATGCCGGTGAAGTACTCGGCGACTTCTTCCGCGACCTTGCGCGCAAGCGGCGACATCGCGAGCGCGTCCGCTTCGGTCACGATCGCAACCGACGGGAAGTATTTCTGGCCGACGAAGTAGAGGCCCGTCAGCGCATCGTCCTCGATGCGCACGGCGATGTCGCCCAGCGGGCTCGGAATCAGGTGAGCGGGAGTCATCGCAACACATCTCCATGAAGGCGCCACACGTGCAGTGCGGCATACGCGCGCCACGGCGCCCAGCGCGCCGCATGTGGCGCGGATGATGGCACACGGGCGCGTTCGGCGCGGGCGGGCAGCCACA
>NZ_JAAGPB010000275.1:0-11615 GCF_017104585.1 Burkholderia sp. Ac-20392 | reverse complement strand
GCTGACCCCCGCCGGCACCGAACCCCAACCGCCGGTCGCCGGCACGCCGGCCGACCTGCCTGCGACCCTCGCGCGCGGCGAGTATCTGGCGAAGGCTGCCGATTGCGTCGCGTGCCATACGGCCGTGGGCGGCACGCCTTACGCCGGCGGCAGGCCGTTCAAGCTGCCGTTCGGGCAGCTGTATTCCACCAACATCACGCCGGACAAGGCAACCGGCATCGGCAACTGGTCGGACGACGCGTTCGTTCGCGCGGTGCGCGAAGGCGTGGGTTCGCACGGCAATCTGTATCCGGCGATGCCGTACACGTCGTATGCCGAAATGAGTCGCGACGACGTGCTGGCGATCCGGCAGTACCTGATGACGCTCGAACCGGTGCATCAGGCCCCGCCCGAAAACGACCTGTCGTTCCCGTTCAACCAGCGTTGGGGCCTGGCCGCGTGGAACGCCGTGTTCTTCCGCGGGCAGCGCTTCGCGCCGGATCCGAAGCAGAGCGTGGAATGGAATCGCGGCGCCTATCTGGCCGGCGCGCTCGGCCATTGCGGCGAATGCCATACGCCGCGCAACGTCGGCTTCGCGATGAAGTCGCGCGACTATCTGTCCGGTGCCGACATCGAAGGCTGGAAGGCCTACAACACGACGTCCGACCAGGCATACGGCCTCGGTTCGTGGACCGACGAACAGATTGCGCAATATCTGTCGCGCGGCCACGCACCGGGACGCAGCTCGGCGGCCGGCCCGATGGCGGACGTGGTCGAGCATAGCCTGCAGTACCTGACGCAGAACGACATCGCGTCGATGGTCGTGTACCTGCGCAGCGTGAGTCCGGTCACGGGCGGGCAGACGGGCAAGATCGAACTCGATCCGTCCGCCGCGCGTGCGTCGAACGCGGTGTTGCCGGGCGCGGCGTCGCTGCCGCAGGCGCTCGAGCGTGGCCAGCGGCTCTTTGCCGGCGACTGCGCGGGCTGTCACCAGTGGAACGGCGCCGGTCGCCAGAGCGAGTATGCGTCGCTCGTCGGCGCGCATGCGGTCAACGACCCGTCCGGCGCGGCGCTCGTCCAGGTGCTGCTGCACGGCACCAGCCTGACCGTCGGCGGCCGCACGCAGCAGATGCCCGGTTTCGGTGCCGCGTACGGCGATGCCGATATCGCGGCGGTCGCGAACTTCGTGCTGAGTCACTTCGGCTCGAAGCAAGGCGTGGTCACCGCCGAGCAAGTCGGCAAGGCGCGCGCGCAATGACGGTCGGCGGCCGCGGGAAGACGCGCGGTTTCGCCTGAACGGCTGCGTCAGGACGATTCGGGAAGTCGTGCGCGGTTCATCGAACGACACGACTTCCCGGCGTAACGCACCATCATCAAGGCCTATCGATTCCGCAGTGATGGCATCGGCAGGCCCGCCCCCCACGTATTCGCGAGCGCTTCGATTTCGGCGATCGGATCGACCGCCTGCGCGGCTGCGTACGTGTCGTTGCCGAATAGCCGCTGGGCGAACTCGCGTGCGCGCAGCGTGATCGCCGCGGTTTTCCGGCTGCGCCGCTGCGTGAACGACGCGAGTGCAGCGTCGAGGTCACTGTCGTTGTTCTTTCCATGCTCGTCGAGGCAGCGGGCGAGATGCCACGCGTCCTCGAGCGCCTGGCACGCGCCCTGTCCGGAGGTGGGGAGCGGCGCGTGCGCGGCGTCGCCGATCAGCAGCACATTGCCGCGATGCCATACATCGACAGGGTCGAGATCGTGCACATGGATCTTCGCGATCGTGCCCGGCTGCGTTGCGCGCATGACGTCTGCGATGGGTGCTGGCCACCCGTCGAAGAGCCGTTCGAGCAGCGGGCCGGGATCTTCCGGCGCCGCATCGTCGTTGTCGTGATGGTCGATTTCAGCTTCGGCCCGGGCTGCGGCCCAGTAAATGCGATGCCGGTCCAGCGCGACGATGCCGAATCGCTCGCGCTGGCCCCAGTAGTCGAATATCGACACGTCGTCGACCAGCGGTACATCGCTCTGCGCCACGCCGATCCAGTTGACGAATCCTTGATACACGGGGGTGGCGTCGCCGACCACATGGCGTCGTGCGACGGAGTTCATGCGGCCGTCCGCGCCGATCACGAGATCGGGGGTGATCGTCGCGCCGTTGTCGAAATGAACGACAGCGCGACCGTCGATGCCGGTGTCGATGGTTGTCGCGCAGTGGCCGAAGCAGACTTCGATGTCGTGAGCGGCGACGTGCCGCGCCAGCGCGGCCTGCAGGTCGCGCCGCAGTATCGAGCGCGTTGGAAACCCCATGTAGCGATCGAGTTCGCCGATGTCGACACGCTTGAACGGGGTGCCGTGCCGATCCATGCACCGCATTGCGCGCAGGTGGCCGCTGACTTCGACGATGTCCGGCAGCAGGCCGAGTTGCTCGAGCACGAAGCCGGCATTCGGCCATAACACGACGCCGGCGCCCATCGTCGTCTCGGACGGCCTGCGTTCGTAGAGCCGTATCCGGTGCCCCTGCCGGCCAAGCGCGAGCGCGGTGCTCATGCCGGCCACGCCGGCGCCGAGAATGGCGATATCCATGTTGTTGCTCCCGTAGGTATTTGCGCGTGCTCGCGTCGTCGCGGGTGTGTGCGTCAGCGGCCACGCCTTGACTGGATCCGCATCGTAAATTACGGTCGCGAACGGGATAAGCCGTGAAAAACGGCGAGCTTTAATACCTCAAACGGGATAATGATGCGCAGCAAGCTGGATCTGAACGCGGTGCGCGTGTTCGTGTCGGTCGTCGACGAAGGCAGCTTTGCCGGCGCCGCGCGTGTGCTGTCGATACCGGGTTCCAACGTGAGCCGCCATGTGGCGCAACTGGAGTCGAGGCTCGGTGTGCGCTTGCTGGAGCGCAGCACGCGACACCTTCGCATGACGGAGGCCGGGCGCCTGCTGCACGAGCGCGCGAAGCCGATGCTCGATGCATTGACGCTTGCCGAATTCGAACTGACCTCGCAGCAAACGGAGTTGCGTGGCGTGCTGAGGCTCTGCGTGCCCGGCGAAATCGGGCCGCGCATGCTCGGGCCGATCGTCGCGGAATTCGCGAGCCGCCATCCGCGTGTCGAAATCGACTGCGATACCAGTCTCGCGGGCGTCTCGACGTTGCGCGACGATATCGACCTGTCGATCATCGTCAGTCGCGGCAAGCTGGACGACAGTGCGTTCGTCGTCAGGCCGCTCGTGAGCTTGCCGAGCGTCGTCGTGGCGGCGCCGTCGCTGATCGAACGCACGGGCATGCCGACCCGGACGGAGCAGCTCAGGCAATTGCCGTGCATCACGACGTTGAGCACGCTGAAAGGGCAGCCGTGGCAGTTCGCTGACGACGACGGGCGGATTCACAAGATTCCGGTCGCGAGCCGGTATCGCGTCAATAGCGGCGAGATGGCGGGCCTGGCGGCGGTGAACGGGATCGGCTTCGCGATTCTCGTCGAACGCGGGTGCGCGGCCGAGCTGGCCGCCGGGCGGCTGGTGCGCGTGCCGCTGGAGATGACGCCGGCGCCGCTCGAATTGCTGGGCGCCTATTCGAGCCGCAATTCGGTCAATGCGAAGATCCGCGAGTTGCTGCAGTTGATGCAGATGCGTCTTTCGGCGGACGGTGCGATGCCGTCATGACAATTGCTTCGGCAATGCGCGCCAGTAGCGCAATTCTTCGATTGGCGCGCCTTCGATCTCGAACGTCTTGATGTCGTCTTCGGCGACGAAGCCTTCGCGTTCATAGAACGCCCGGGCACGACGGTTCTTGAACAGCACCCAGAGCGAGACCCACGCATGGCCCGTGTCATGCAGCGCATGGCATGCATGGTCGACCAGCGCCGCGCCGACGCCTTGCCCGCAATGCGCGGGATGCAGGTAGATCGCTTCGATTTCACCCCAGGTGCGATCCTTGTCGGTGTCGCGCGTCGGACCGTAGGCGATCCAGCCGGTGGGCTCGCTTTCGGTGAACGCGAGCGCGACACGCGGCCGTCCGGCGTCGAGCGCATGGCGCCACGAAGCGGTGCGCTTTTCGACCGACAGGCCGGCGAGGAACGGGGCCGGCATGATGCCCGGGTAGGTGGCCTGCCACGATGCGACGTGGATGGCGGCGATGGCCGGGGCATCGGCGGGCGTGGCAGGGCGGATGTCGATGTTCATCGTGTTCAATGGGGCGCACCGTAAAGAGAATAGAACCGATACGGTAGATCTCCCAGTTCGCTTTCAACACGATCGTACTTGCAAAGCGACTGGAGCCACGCGAGAAACGTGGCCTCGGTCATGAACGATCGCAACGTGTCGACTGTTGCCTCGCGACGCGCGGGAGGAATGAAATCATGCACAGCGGCGTGGCTGCCGGGCGAGCCGGTCAGGCAGCGGCACCCCTGCCAGTCGATCCGCGGGTAGTCGGTGGAGCTGAATTCCGACGGATACCTGATACGACCGGAGAGCATGTCGTTCGCGCCGACAAACCAGAGCATGAGCTGCGCGCGCCAGCGCGGATCGTCAATGCTCAGCACTGATGTCAGCCATGTATGAATTTCCGACGTATCCAGGTATTTGATGCACAGGAACATCGACGACGAGAATTTGCCGCTTGTGTTGAACCAGTCGCCTGTACCGGGCGACTGTTCGTGATCGTGGTTGAAGCATGCTGTCGTATCGAGTGTGCCCGACGGCCAGCATCGGGCGTCCATCAGGCATTGCCCGAGCGTATCGAGGACATCACGGCGAAACCCCTGGTACGGTTCGAGCGATAGTTCATCGGGGTGCTGCGCAATGAACCCGGAGATCAACCACGCCAGAAGCTCGTGGCGTTGTCCGTCGTGGCTACGCGAGATCAGTTGCGCCAGCAAGTAGTGGTACCACGACTGCCATTCGTCGCCCGGGCCGAACGAGGTCGTGCCGACGACGATTTCTTCGAGCGGCGTATCGAGCTCCGTGATGTCGATGGATTGCAGATCGCCTTGCAACTCCGCGAACATTAGTCGCGATTCCCCCATGAACCATGCTTCGCCCATCGGCTTGCCGGGGCGCGGAAATGCCGCTCGTAGCCTGGCCAATGCGGAAGGGGAGCATCCGCTTCCGGGGATCCATCGAAATGGGGTGGACGGAGTGCGCATCAAGACGCCATGAAGTCGTCGTGCGTGGTTGCCGGATTCATTGCGCCGGATCCAGGCTGCTGTCGATCGCAAAGCGGTAGTTGATATCCACCCGCGATGCGTCGTCCGGTACGTCGGTTTTCGTCAGCACGAATTCGAACGCAGGCTCGAACCAGCCGTTGCGCGGCACTTCGCCACCGAGAATCTCGACTTCATACCAGCCGTTGTCGATCTCAATCACGGGCCGGCCCGGTTCTCGGTAACGCGCGAGCAGCGCATTGACCGTTGCATCGGTGAAGCGTTCGAGAATCCGCCATGTATAGAGCATGATCGAACGATGTTCGACGCGCAGCACGTACCCGCCGCGCCGGTGCTGCAGGCGGCTTCCCGTCTTCAGCAATTCGGGTGTTGCGTCGTCCAGCGTGAAGATGACCGTGTACGGATGGTTCTCGATGCCGGCCAGCGGAATGACGACGCCTTCCAGCACGGCGCGGTCGCCGCTGTCGCTCGTCGTGAACGCGGTCGCGACGTCGTCCGGCAACTCGTGCCGTTCCTTGAAGCGCTTCAACAGCAGGAGATCGCCGACGAGAAAATAGTCGACCAGATCGTTGAGGACTTCGGAGAATTCATGTCGCATCGCCACTCCTTTTACGGTGCCGAAACGGAGCGTTCGCAAGGGCATGAAGCGCCGCGTCGCGAAACGGTTCGCGGCGCGGCACGTGCGACGCCTTTAGTCGCCGAGCTTCGACGTCACGCAACCCGTGCTCGTGCACTCACGTTCACGTTCACGCAGGAACGACAGGCGCGACTGCGTCATGTCGGTCGCACACTGGAGATCCACGAGGTAGCCGTTGTTGCGCGTCTCGCTGCACTGCGCGTCGCGTTGCTTCAACCACGCGAGCTGGCCAGCCTTCAGCGTCGCCTGCTGGTCGCTGCTCAGTTGCTTGCGCAGGCGGCCGTACTCGTCGTTGAGGTCACGGTCGGTCTGCGAGAACTGCGTGCTGCTGCAGTACACCTGGTCGAACGCGCTGTGCGGCTTCGCGCAGCCGGCTGCGTGTGCGGCGAACGGAGCGGCAAGCGCGAGCAGGGCGCAGGATGCGAGCAGATTCTTCATTTTCATGGTGATGCTCCTGACTGGGTG
Organism: Burkholderia sp. Ac-20392; assembly: GCF_017104585.1. Classification (NCBI taxonomy): domain Bacteria; kingdom Pseudomonadati; phylum Pseudomonadota; class Betaproteobacteria; order Burkholderiales; family Burkholderiaceae; genus Burkholderia; species Burkholderia sp. Ac-20392. Next base: position 5,390 of record NZ_JAAGPB010000275.1, on the reverse strand, counting down.
AAAACCGTTGGGCCCGACGGGCCTTGTCGTTGTTTATTGCGGTGCCGTGCACGCGTCGATGCCGCCCGCGATCGCAGTGGACAGCTTCTGGATCGTCTCGCGTCGCGCAAGCCGGGCTTCCTCATCCGGATTGACGATCACGCCGGCTTCGACGAGCACGGCCGGAATCGGTGCGGTGCGCAGCACGACGAGATCGTCGAAGCGGTGAATGCCGAGTTGAGGGTCGATCAGCGGGCGATTCTCGCCGCGGATCGGCTGCGCGTGATACAGCGACGGCCGCTCGCCGGACGCGACCAGCCGCTCGGCGATCGCCTTCGCGCAACGCAGGCTTGCCGCGTAGTGCGGATTGCGTTCCGACACGAACACCGAGAAGCCGCGGAATTCGCGCTGCCGGCCGGCGTCGATGAACTGCTGCTGCATCGAGTCGTGATGGATCGACACGAACAGGTTCGCGTCGGGCGCCTGCGTCGAACGCTGGTCGAGCGCGATCTCGCGGCCGTCGGCCGACGTGCGCAGCACGCGGTCACCATGCGCGGAGAGTTTTTCGGCGACGGCCGCGGACAGGTCGAGGTTGTACAGGTACTCGACGCGGCCGCTCGCACCGGTGGAGCCCGGGTGAGCCGGCGTATGGCCGGTGTCGACGACGATGTAGCGCCCGGAGGCGGGCGCGGCGTCGGCCGCATGCAGCGCCAGCGGTGCGCCGAGCAGCGGGGCGCAGGCGAGCACGCGCGCGGCGGCGCGCACGAACGGGCGAAGGCGTCGGATGGTTCGGTTCGTCATTGTTGTTGTCGAGGAGGGCATACGGCGCGTCGGACGGCGCGTCACCGTCGGCCTGCTCAATGCAGTCGGAATGTCGCGCGATTATAGCGGTTGGCGGCGGCGCCGCAATGACGGACGGCGGCCGTCAGGTCAGCACGCGCCGGGCCGCAAGCATGCCCCAGTACGACGCTTCCTCGAACAGCGACAGCCCGGACAGGTCCGCATGCGCGAACACGACGGGGCCGTCGGCATCGCGCAGCGCGAGCAGCCCAGGGCGGCTCAGGAAGCCGACATCGGGCGTCGCCATCGCGTGACCGCGCACGGTGATCTCGAGCGCCGACGCGTGTTTCCACAGATTGCGCCCATACACGGCCTGCAAGTCGATCGCCGCCTGTTCGCGCAACGCGTCGGGTTGGGCCTGCGCGAGCCAGCGACGCGTGTCGTCCGGTGCTTGCGTGCTCAACGCCTGGTACGCGGAGAACACCGAGCGCGTCGGCGGCGACATGCGGATCAACTGGTGCGTCGACACGACATAGCCGAGCCCCGCGCCGTCGTAGACGACGTTGTCCCATGCGAGCGGCACGCCCGCTTCTTCGGCCGGCATGCCGTCGAGCATGAAGTTGGACACGAGCCACGGCGCACGCGGCGGCAGATCGCGCGCGGGGTCGAAGCCGTACGCGGCAAGCTGCGGAAACACGCGCGTCGCGACGAACAGTGGCATCGCGCTCACGACGCGCCTCGCCTTCAGCATGAACGTCGACAGCGCGCCGTCGTTGCCGATGCGTGCGCACAGCACGTCGACGCCGCCCGCGCGTTCGGTCGCGCGCACTGCGAAGCCGTCGCGCGACCACGCGTTCGAGCCGGTGCGCGCGGTGATCGAGTCGGTGAGCTTCGTCACCATCGTGTGCAGCCCGTCGGGCCAGGTCAGCACCGCGCCGTCGCTCGCATCGCCCGCGTGGCCGCCACGCGACGAGAAATAGTGCAGGCCGGCCCATGCGGATACGTGCTCGTACCCGGCGCCGTAGTCGTCGCGGCAGCAGTAATTCAGGTACCAGTGCAGCGCCTTCGCGGTGTAGCCCTCGTCGAGCAGCCACTGGCGGAACGAGCGCCGGTCCAGCGCGCGCCAGCGCGGGTCGCGCGACGATTCCGCGACCGGGATGCAGAACACCTTGCGGCCATCGGCGCCGCGCGCGGTGCGCAGCCCGTCCGTGTACGCGAAGAAGCGTGCCTGTTGCGCGAGTTCGTCGGCGCCGAGGCCGGCCGTCGGCACGATGCCGTCCTGCCACTGTCCGGCGATGAAGAGCCGTTCGTCGGGCGCATGGACGAGCACGCGCTCGTCGTACACCGGGCGCGCGGAGAACGGCGCCGATTCGATCACGCCGAGATCGGCGAGCATGTCGCGCAGATGCGTGGATTCGAGTGACGGCAGCGGCAGGTAGTGCGCGCCTTTCGGGTAGCCGAGATCGCCGAAGCGGCCGCCGGCCGCGTTGCCGCCGAATTCGGGGCCGGCGAGCACCGTGAAGCGCTTGTGTCCCGCGCGCGCGAGCTGCCACGCGCACGACAGACCGGCCGCGCCCGCGCCGAGGATCGCGACGTCGGTCTCGATCGTGCCGGACGGCGGCGGCAGCGTCGCATGGTCGCGCAGCGCATGGCCTTCGCGCATGCCCGGGTAGCCGACATGCGGCGTCGTCTCGATCCAGCCGGTGCGTCCGCAGGCGGCGAGCGACGCGGCCGCCGACGCGACGAGGAACGTGCGGCGGTCCATCAGCGCAGCACATGTTTCCAGTCGTCGTCGAAGCGGCGCACGAGCGGCTGGTCGTTGAGTTCGTTCGGCGACATCGGCAGCGCCGGCATGTCGGCCGGGAAGTGGAACATCTCGGCGGCCGTTTGCGCGTCGAGCCAGCGCGTGGGCACCGAGTAGTGCGTCGGCACCGTGAAGTCGCGGCGCTTGCCGGCGATCACGAAGCCCCAGTCGCCGAACGACGGCACGTAGCAGTGGTACGGCCACGTGTTGAGCCCGGCTTCGTGCAGCGTCGCGATGATGGTCCAGTATGCGTGCGGCGCGAAATACGGCGACGTCGACTGGATCACCGCATAGCCGTTCTCCGACAGGTGGCGCGCGAGCAGCCGGAACACGGGCACCGAATACAACCGGCCGAGCCCGAAGTTGGTCGGGTCGGGGAAGTCGACGACGATCGCGTCGTACACGTCGGCATTCGATTCGAGCCAGCGCACCGCATCGTCGTTGATCACGTGCACGCGCGGGTCTTTCAGCGAGCCCTGGTTCAGCTTGACGAGCGGTGCGGACGTCGAGAACAGCTTCGTCATCGCGGGATCGAGATCGACGAGCGTGATCTGTTCGAGGTTGCGGTGCTTGAGCAGCTCGCGCACCGCGAGGCCGTCGCCGCCACCGAGCACGAGCACGCGCTTCGCCCACGGCAGCGCCTCGATCGTCGGGTGGATCAGCGCCTCGTGATAGCGATGCTCGTCGCGCGACGAGAACTGCAGGTTCCCGTTCAGGTACAGGCGCATGTCGTCGTGCCACTGCGTGAGCACGATGCGCTGGTACGGCGTCGTCTCCGAATAGATCGTCTCGTCGCCGTACACGCCGTGTTCGGCCCAGTGCGTGATGCGGTCCGACAGCGCGAAGCCGGCGACGAGCAGCCCGATCACGAGCGACGCACGCATCAGCTTGCCGCGCACGTTTCGGATCTCGTCGCGGAACAGGTGCGTGGTCCACAGCGCGACGAACGCGTTCAGGAGCCCGAACAGGAAGCTGGTGCGCAGCAGGCCGAGGCGCGGTGCGAGCACGAGCGGGAAGATCAGCGACACGGCGAGCGAGCCGAGATAGTCGAAGGTCAGCACTTCGCTGACGGTATGGCGGAATGCCTGGCGCCGTTGCTGGAACGCGCGCATCACGAGCGGGATCTCCATCCCGATCAGCATGCCGAGCGCCAGCACGAGCGCATAGAGCGCCGCGCGGAACGGCGCGGCCAGCCACGCGAACACCGCGAACAGCAGCGCGGCCGACACGCCGCCGAGCAGGCCGACGAGCAGCTCGATGTCGACGAAGCGGTCGAGCACGTCGTCGTCCTCGACGAACTTCGCGAGCCACGAGCCGATCCCCATCGCAAACAGGTAGCAGCCGATCACCGACGAGAACTGCAGGATCGAATCGCCGAGCAGGTAGCTGGACAGCGCGCTGCTGATCAGTTCGTAGCCGAGCCCGCACGACGCGAGCACGAGAATCGACAGGACGAGCGCGCGCCTATGCAGCATGGTGCGTCCGTTGTGCAGCGGTCGGCAATGTGGATATACTGGCGCGGCATTTTGTCTGCTGGCCCTGCGCGGGCCGGCTGGCGACGGGGCGGCGAACCGAGCACAAAATCCGAGGGAAAGAATGAATAGTGCCTATCTCTATGCGGTTCATTTACTGTCGGCGTTCGTGCTGCTTCTTGTGTTCGCGGCAGTGTACCTGAAGGTCACCCCGTTCGACGAACTGGCGCTGATCCGCGACGGCAACTCGGCCGCGACGCTGTCGTTCGGCGGCGCGCTGATCGGCTTCTGCCTGACGCTCGCGTCCAGCATCGCGCACAATTCCACGCTCGGCGAAGTCGTGATCTGGGCGGTCGGTGCGATGGCCGTGCAACTGATCACCTATGCGGCGCTGACGCGCCTGATGCCCGGCATGAATCACGCGATCGAGGATCGCAACGTCGCGATGGGCGGCCTGATGGGCACCGCGTCGCTCGTCGTCGGCATCATCAATGCCGCCTGCCTGACCTGACGCGCCACGCGTTTCGAGGAGACCGACATGAGTCTGGGTTCATTCATCCGCAAGCAGTTCATCGACGTCCTGCAATGGACGGAAGACACCGACGGCGTGCTGGCCTGGCGCTATCCGATGGAAGACCAGGAAATCCAGTACGGCGGCAAGCTGACCGTGCGCGAAACGCAGGTCGCGATCTTCGTGAACGAAGGCAAGGTCGCCGACGTGTTCCAGCCGGGGCTGTACACGCTGGAAACGAACACGCTCCCGGTGCTCACGTACCTGAAGAACTGGGACAAACTCTTTCAGTCACCTTTCAAGTCGGACGTCTATTTCTTCAGCACGCGGTTGCAGCTCGGCCGGCGCTGGGGCACCGCGCAGCCGGTGACGATCCGCGATCGCGAATTCGGCTTCGTGCAGGTGCGCGCGTTCGGCATCTACTCGTACCGGATCGTCGACGCGGGCGCGTTCCATCGCGAGGTCAGCGGCACGCGCGCGCAGTACACGGTCGACGATCTCGAACAGCAACTGCGCAACCTGGTCGTCACCGCGATGAGCACGACGTTCGGCTCGGCCGACGTGCCGTTCGTCGACATGGCCGCGAACCAGTCGCTGCTGTCGCAGCGCGTCGCCGAGGCGCTGGTGCCGGTGTTCACGCGCTACGGCCTCGCGCTCGACGCGTTCGCGGTGGAAAGCGTGTCGCTGCCGGCGGAGCTGCAGAAGGCGCTCGACCTGCGGATCGGCGCGGGGATGGCCGGCGATCTTGCTCGCGCCACGCAATACCAGACCGCGCAGGCGATTCCGCTCGCCGCGCAGAACCCGGGCGGCATCGCCGGGATCGGCGCGGGGCTCGCCGCGGGTG
>NZ_JAAGPB010000274.1:0-11804 GCF_017104585.1 Burkholderia sp. Ac-20392 | reverse complement strand
GTGGCGCGACGGCCGTCCAGCAGCACGCGCGTGGCGGGGCTGCCGGTGCGCAGCGTCACGCGGCCGCTTTTGATGGCCGGATGCAGGTAGGCGCGGGCGGCGCTCCTGCGTCGCGGCGTATGGCCGCGCGTGTCGATCATGAAATGCCACGGGCCGACGCCGTCCTGCGCCTGAGCATTGGAATCGGCGACGTACGGGTAGCCGAGGCTCTTGACGGCCTCGACGAACAGGTCGCACAACGGGGCGGGCAGGATCGGGTCGGTCACGATCAGCGGCCCGTTGCGGCCGCGATAGCGGTCGTCGCCGGGCCCGATCCGCGTTTCCGCCTTCTTGAAGAACGGCAGCACGTCGTCGTAACTCCAGCCCGGATTGCCCAGCGCGGCCCAGTCGTCGAAATCGCCGTGCTGGCCGCGGTTGTAGACCATCCCGTTGATCGAACCCGAGCCGCCGACGACCTTGCCCTGCGTCAGCTCGATCGTACGGCCGTCGGTGCCCGCGATCGGGCCGCTGCGAAAGCGCCACACGAGCTTGTCGTTGAACAGGTTCTTGATGTACCCGGCCGGGATGTGGATGAACGGGTTGGTATCGGGCGGACCGGCTTCGAGCACGCACACCGTATGGCCCGCTTCGGCCAGGCGCGCGGCCACCACGCTGCCGCCGCTGCCCGCGCCGACCACCACGTAGTCGAAGGTCTCGGTCATCGATCAGGCATCCAGATTGAAATTGACGGTTTTCAGTTCGGTAAACGCTTCGATCGTCGACCAGCCGCCTTCGCGTCCCGTGCCCGAGCGCTTGATGCCGCCGAACGGCGCGTTCGGAATGCTGGCAAAGCCGTTGACGCCGATCGCGCCGCTCTTGACCGCACGTGCGACGCGGAATGCGCGGCTCACGTCCGTGGTGTACACGCAGCCCGCCAGCCCGTACGCGCTGTCGTTGGCGATGCGGATCGCTTCCTCCTCGGTGTCGAACGGAATCACCGACAGCACGGGGCCGAAGATTTCCTCCTGCGCGATCGTCATATCGTTGCTCACGTTGGCGAAGAGGGCCGGCTCGACCCAGTTGCCGTTGCGGAATTCGCCACCCGGCGCGCGGCCGCCGGCCAGCAGCGTCGCGCCTTGCTGCCGGCCGCTTTCGACGTAGTCGAGCACGCGTGCCTGGTGGCGCCGGGAAATCATCGGCGCCGACGTGGTGGCCGCGTCGAACGGATCGCCGAACCGCACCTTCTGCAGCTGTTCCTGCGCGTGGTGCAGGAACTCGTCCATGATCGAGCGATGCACGACCGCGCGCGACGGCGTGGAGCAGACCTGGCCCGACAGGAACGTGGAGCACAGCCCCATCAGCGCGTGCGCGGTGGTCTGCACGCTGCGCGTGTCGGGAAAGACGAGCGCCGCGCTCTTGCCACCCAGTTCCAGCGACAGGCGCTTCATCGTCGGCGCACTCGCGATCATGATTTTTTCGCCGACGGCCGGGCTGCCGGTGAAGGTCACCTTGTCGACGCCGGCGTGCGAGGTGAGGGCGCTGCCCGTTTCGACGCCGCCGGTCACGAAGTTGAATACGCCGGGCGGCAAGTCGCTGTCGGCGATGATCTGCGCGAGCCGGGCCACGGCGAGGTTGGTGAGCTCCGACGACTTGACGATCACGGTGCAGCCGCAGGCCAGCGCCGGCGCCACCTTCATCGCGAACGTCAGCACGGGGCCGTTGTACGGCAGCACGGCCGCGACCACGCCGACCGGGTCGCGGAAGGTCATGTACTGCATGTTCGACGCACCGGAGAAGATCGGCAGCGTGTCGCCGTTTATCTTGTCGATCCAGCCGAGGAAGTGATCGAAGACGTCGGCGGCCGACTTGGCGGAGACGCGCGAATGGCGGCTGAACGCGTACGGAATGCCGTTGTCGAGCGTTTGCAGCCGCGCGATTTCTTCCTCGGCCGCGTACAGGCGCTCGACGATCGGCTGCAGCAGGCGCTTGCGGTCCTGCGCGCGCATGCGCGGCCACGGACCTTCGTCGAATGCCTTGCGCGCCGCGGCCACGGCCAGCTCCACGCCTTGCGCGCCGGCGTCGGCGAAGCTGGTCATGACTTCGTTCGTGCAGGGGTTGAGCTGGTCGAAACGCGCGTCGGGCCAATCCAGCCATTGTCCATCGATGAAAAGGCGCCCGGGGCGGACGTTCAAGCGGTCGAGATGGGAAACGAGACTGAGCATGGAATCGGAACCTGAGCGTTATTTGGGCACGCCGGTGAACACGTAGTCGCCTTCCGGATCGCGGGTAATCCGCCCGAACGACGGTGAACAGAAATGCGTGCAGGTGAACAGCGTCTTGCTGCCGTCGAGGCGCGACAGCAACGCGTGCCGCGTGGCCGACGATTGCGCGTGGTCGTGGTCGAGGATCTGCGCCATGTCCGGCCTGGCAACCTGCACCGGGTGATGCATGGCGTCGCCGGCGATGATGAAGGTCTCGGTGCCGGCGTCGATCTCGATCGCGATGTGGCCGATGGTGTGTCCCGGCGCGGAGAACACCGAGATCCCGTCGCCGAGGTCGGTGTCGCGATCGATGAAGTTTGCGAGGCCCGCATCGACGACGGGCTGGATGGATTCGTGGAACGACAGGTCCTGCGCGCGGTACATCGCGTCATCCGGGTTGCCCTGTTGCGCGGCGTCGAACTCCTGCTTGCCGAAGTGGTACTTCGCATGGGGGAAGGTGGGCAGCCACCGGCCGTCCTGCTTGTAGGTGTTCCAGCCGACGTGATCGAAATGAAGGTGCGTGCACAGCACGTCGGTGACCGCATGACGGTCGACGCCCGCTTCCTCGAGCGTCGCCAGGAATTCGAGCTGCAGACCGGAGAACGCATCGAAGCCGGCGGTGTCCTTGTCGTTCCCGACGCAGGTGTCCACCACCAGCAGGCGCGCACCGGTCTTGACGATGAAGCACTGGCTGACGGCGCGCATGCCGTGATCGTCGCCGACGTAGGGCGGCTTCATCCACGGAATGGTTTTCAGCAGGTCGGGCGTGGCGTCGGGCAGCAAGGTTTCCAGAATCCGGCTGATGTCCATTTCGACGATCTGCACGACTTCCGCATGGCCGATCCGCGAGCGAATGGTATGCAGCAACGGCATGGCGTGTCTCCTCGGTGATTATTCGACGGACGCCCCCGGCTGAAGGACGTCCTGGCGGATCGGGGCCCGGTGCACGCGTGAAGGAGGCCGTCCGTCCATTGGTTGTCGATTGCATCACATGGCATGCGGTTGTCGAGTCGTTTTGCCCGTGCTGTTTCGTACTTCGGAATAAGGCGCCCGGCAGGCGAGGCCGGTGTGCGGTGTGATCGTGACCGGAGGCGCGTTCATTTTCAGCAGGCGGAACAGCGCACACGTCGCATTGCGAAGGTCGGCGGTACGCGTATTTCATGCCGGCAGGGGCAGGGGCAGGGGCAGAGGCAGAGGCAGAGGCAGAGGCAGAGGCAGAGGCAGAGGCAGAGGCAGAGGCAGAGGCAGGCGTGGGCGTGGGTCGCCGGCCGTTGCAGGTCGGTCCATCCAGCAAGGATGGCTGCATGAACAACGCAGCGGCGTCGTACGGTAGCGCGCCGGAGACGAGAACTTGCGGCGAGAACTTGCGGCGAGAACTTGCGGCGAGAACTTGCGGCGACGGTAAGCAAAGCGAAGAAGCAGGGGACAAAAGCAGCAAGAGAACCGGCGAAGGCACGCACGCCGGACGGCTCCTCATCACAGCCAGTCCGGCAGCGAGCCGGCGCGTAACGCCCAGCGCGCACGCAACGTCGACACCAACGCCAAGGGCGCCGCACACCGTCAAGATCAAACGATCTTCCGCGCCCTCAAATCAGCAACCGTCCCCGCATCGAGACCAATCCCCGCCAGGATTTCATCCGTGTGCTCGCCGGTCAGCGGCGGCCGCGTATGAATCTCCGGCGGCGTGCGCGACAGCGTCACCGGCGTCGCGAAGATCGGCACCTGCTTCGGCGCGCCGGGGTAGTCCATCCAGCGGATCACGTCGGCGGCCTTGACGGTTTCGTCTTCCAGCGCCTGACGCGGCGAGTTGACCGGGCTGGCCGGGATGCGCGCCTTCTCGAGATCGGCCAGCGCGTCGGCCAGCGTCTTGTCCGCGCACCATGCGCTCATGATGTCGCTCAGGAATTCGCCGTGCTCGCCGCGCAGCGTATCGTCGGCGAAGCGCGGATCGTCGAGCAGTTCCGGCCGGCCCACGAGCTGGGTCCAGCGCTTGAACATCGGGCGGCCGATGACCTGCGTGATGAACCAGCCGTCGGCGGCCTTGAAGATGTCGGACGGCGCATAGCCGGACGCGCGGTTCAGCGTCGCGTGACGATCGAGGCCGAGCAGCGCTTCCTCGATCAGCGCGCCGCTGGCCATGTTCAGGCCCGTGCACAGCAGCGACGCGCTGACTTCCTGGCCCATGCCGCTGCGCTGGCGTTCGTAGAGCGCCAGCATGACGCCGAGCGCGCAGGAAAACGCGGTCGCGAAGTCGACCACCGGCACCATCGCCTTCTGCGGCCGGTCGGGCGTGCCCGCGATGTGCACGGCGCCGCTCAGCGCCTGGCCCACGCCGTCGAAGCCCACGCGGTCGCGCACCGCCTCGCTGTTGCCGAACGCATTGGACGCGACCAGGATCACGTCGGGCTTGATCGCACACAGGCTGGCGTAATCGAGGCCGAGGCTCTTGAGCGTGCGCGGCGGCATGTTGGCGATCACCACGTCGGCGTCGGCGACGAGCTTGCGCACGATCTCGCGCCCCTCCGGGCTGTCGAGATCGAGCGTCATCGAGCGCTTGTTGCGGTTGACCTGCAGGAACAGCGCGCCTTCGCCGTGTTCGGTGACGGGCACGATGAAGCGATCCTCGCCGCCGCCGACGCGGTCGATGCGGATGACGTCGGCGCCGTAGTCGGCGAGCAGCGCCGAGCAGAACGGCCCGGCGATGAAGCGGCCGAAATCGAGGACCTTGATGCCTTCGAGTACTTTCATGTTTCGTTTGCGGTTAAGTCGGCCGCCCGGCCGATCGGGGATCGGTCAGGCGGCCATGCCGGTTGCGCTTCATGCGAGTGCACGCATCGCATGGCTCGATCCGGTGCGGGGCGGCCCGGGGCCGGACGTCGCGCGGGTCAGGAGACGGTCGAGGCCGCGCGCACTTCGTCGAGCGCGGCGGGATTGTCCAGCGACGACAGGTCGCCCGGCGGCTGCCCGCAGTACACGCTGCGGATCACGCGTCGCATGATCTTGGAGCTGCGCGTCTTCGGCAGTTGCGCGACCACGTGCACGCGGCCGGGCCGGAACGGGCGGCCCAGCCGCTTGTCGACGTGACCGGACACGAGCGCTTCCAGCTCGGCAGCTGCGCCCGCCATGCCGGGCTTGGGCACGATGAAGACCACCAGTTTCTGACCCTTGTCGGCATCCGCCACGCCGATCGCGGCCGCTTCGGCCACGTCGTGCAGCTCCAGCACGACTTCCTCGACCTCGGCCGGCCCGAGCCGCTTGCCGGCGACCTTCAGCGTGTCGTCGGAGCGACCCATCATGAAGTAGTTGCCGTCAGGCGTGCGCAGCGCGAGATCGCCATGCACCCAGATGCCCGGAATGGTCTGCCAGTAGGTTTCCAGGTAGCGCTCGTCGTCGCGCCAGAACGAATGCGTCATGCCGACGAACGGCGCGCGGATCGCCAGCTCGCCGACTTCGCCGGTCACGCTCTGGCCATCGGCATTGACGACGTCGGCGGCCACGCCGGGCGACACGGTGTTGAAGCCGCTCGGCGGAATCGGCCGGATCGGCACGCTCGCGAGCAGCGCACCCGATGCCTCGGTGCCGCCCGTGTAGTTGATGACGGGCGCCGTGCCGTCGCCGAAGCGTTGCAGGAACCAGTTGAAATGCTCGGGTGCGATGCCTTCGCCGGCGGTGATCAGCAGCCGCACGGTGGAGCGGTCGCCCGCGAGCGCCAGTGCCTCGTGGCTCGCCATCCCGCGGATCAGCGTCGGCGCCGAGCCGAAGTGCGTGACGCGGTGACGTTCGACCACACGCGACATGCGCGACCAGTCGGGGTAGTCGGGCGCGCCGTCGTAGCACACCAGCGTCGCGCCGCGCAGCAGCGCGCAGCCGAGCACCAGCGTGCCGGCGATCCAGCCCATGTCCGCCGGCCAGCAATAGACGTCGCCGGGCTGCACGTCGAAGTGGATCAGCGAGTCGTGCGCGATCTTGATCGGGAAGCTGCCGTGCGTATGCACGACGCCCTTGGGCTTGCCCGTGGTGCCCGACGTGTAGATCACCATGAACGGCGTGTCGGGCGTGACCGACACGGCGGTGCTGCGTTGCCCCGGTGCGGCGGCTGCGGTCTCTTGCCAGTCGAGGTCGCGTGCGTCCTGCGCGGTGTCGCCTTCGCCGCGCTTCCAGATCACGTGCTCGAGCAGCGGCAACTGGCGCCACGCGTCGCGCAGCGCGCCTTGCACGTCCACGCGCTTGGTGCGGCGCGAGAAGCCGGTGGAGGCAATCACCATCCGCGCTTCGGCGGCGGAGAGGCGGGCCACGATCGCGTCGACGCCGAAGCCGCTGAACAGCGGCACGACCAGCGCGCCGAGATGCACGATCGCCAGCAGCGAGACGGTGGCCTCGACGCCGTTTTCCATCAGCAGGCCGATGCGGTCGCCCTGCTTGACGCCGTGACGCGCGAGCCCCGCGGCGAAATCCTGCACGCGCTGCTCCAGTTCCGCGAAGGTCAGCGTGCTGACGCTGCCGTCCTCGCGTTCGGCCACCACGGCCTTTTGCTGCGCCGTGGCGGGATGCCGCGCCCACGCGTAGATCGTGTTGACCCAGTTGAGCTTGCCGCCGGGGAACCAGCTCGGAAACTGCGCGCCGCGCGACAGGTCGACATAGCCGGTCGGCGGCACGTCCCACGCGATCGCGCATTCGCGCATCACGGTGTCCCAGTAGCGTTCGGGTTCGGCGATCGATACGCGCATCAGTTCGTCATACGACGGCACGTCCAGCGCGCGCATCAGCTTCACGATGCCGGCGTTCTGCAGCTCGCGCTGGCCCGGTTGCCAGGTCTGGCCGGATTCAGGGTGGCTCATGGTTGGTCTCCTGCCTTATGCGCGTTCGACGATCATCGCGATGCCCTGGCCGCCGCCGATGCACATCGTTTCCAGGCCGTAGCGGGCCTGGCGGCGCTGCATTTCATGCAGCAGCGTGGTCATGATGCGCCCGCCCGTCGCGCCCACCGGGTGGCCCAGCGAAATGCCCGAGCCGTTCACGTTGAGCCTGTCTTCCAGCGCCGCCATCGAGCTGCCCCAGCCCTTCACGCAGGCCAGCGCCTGGCATGCGAACGCTTCGTTCAGCTCGATCAGGTCCATCTGGTCGAACGTGAGGCCGGTGCGCGCCAGCACCTTCTGCACGGCCGGCACGGGGCCGATGCCCATGCGCGCCGGGTCGCAGCCGGCGGCCGCCCAGCCGACCAGCCAGCCGATCGGCGTGAGGCCCAGTTCGTCGAGCTTGTCCTCGGCGACGATCAGGCACGCGGCCGCGGCGTCGTTCTGCTGGCACGCGTTGCCGGCCGTGACGACGCCGTCCTTCATGATCGTGCGCAGCTTCGCGAGGCTTTCCAGCGTGGTTTCGCCGCGCACGCCTTCGTCCTGTTTGACGATCAGCGCATCGCCCTTGCGCTGCGGCACGGCGACGGGGACGATCTCCGCGTCGAAATAGCCGGCCTGCTGCGCGGCGGCGGCACGCTGGTGGCTGCGGGCGGCAAAGCGGTCGGACGCTTCGCGCGTGATGTCGTATTCGCGTGCCAGCGTCTCGGCCGTTTCGATCATGCCGCTGATGCGGCCGAAGCGGCTTTCCGGCTGCGAGCGCTCGCGGCCGCGGTCGAGCCGGTCGTGCATCGTGACCGAGCCCGCGCGCTTGCCCCAGCGCATGTCGGTCGTATAGAACTCGACGTTGCTCATGCTTTCGACGCCGCCGGCCATCACCACGTCGGCCGCGCCGGTCTGCACCATCATCGCCGCGGTGGCCAGCGCCTGCACGCCGCCGCCGCAGCGGCGGTCGAGCTGCATGCCGGCCACTTCGATCGGGAAGCCCGCTTGCAGCGCGACCCAGCGCCCGGTGCACGGCGTCTCGCCGCTTGCGTAGCTTTGCGCGAACACGACGTCGTCGATGCGCGCAGGGTCCAGCCCGGTGCGCTCCACGACGGCACGCGCGACGGTGGCGCCGAGTTCCTCGACGGGAATGCCCTTCAACGCGCCGCCGAACGCGCCGACGGGGGTGCGCAGCGGGGAGACGATGGCTGCTCGTTTCATCTGGGTTGCCTCTTGAATGTCATGAATGTTCCGCCGCCAGCGCGCGTCTGTCACGCGCTGGCTGCCAGGGTTCGTGGTCTGCCGTCGTGCGATCAGCCGTAGCGTCCGCCCGTGACGTGCAGCACTTCGCCGCTGATGAAGCCGGCGCGCTCGCTGGCCAGGAACGCCACCGCGTCGGCGATGTCGTCCGGGCGGCCGACGCGCTTGATCGGCTGGGCCGCCACCGCGCGCTCCTTGATCGTTTCGTAGGTCGGCAGCGCCTGCACCATTTCCGTTTCCATGAAGCCGGGCGCCACGCAGTTCGCGGTGATGCCGTAGCGGCCTTCTTCCATCGACAGCGCCTTGGCCATGCCGATCAGGCCGGCCTTCGCGGCCGAGTAGTTGGCCTGCGTCGGGTTGCCCAGGTGCGCGCGCGAGCTGATGTTGATCAACCGGCCCCAGCCTTGCTCGATGAAATGCGGCATGACGGCCCGCGCGGCCAGGAACGCGCCCTTGAGCATCACGTTCATCACGAAATCCCAGTCGTCCGCGCTCATCTTCACCAGGTACTTGTCGCGCGGCGCGCCGGCGTTGTTCACCAGGATGTGCACGCCGCCGAAATGCGCGACGGTTTCATCGACGAGGCGCTGCACGTCGGCTTCGCTGGTGATGTCGCCCACGATGCAGTGCGCGGCCAGCCCTTCGTCCCGCAGCGCCTTCGCGGTGGCCTGCGCGAGCTCGGCGTTGATGTCGGTGATGACGACGCTCGCGCCTTCCTGCGCGAGCCGGCGCGCCGTGGCGGCGCCCAGGCCGCGTGCCGAGCCGGTGACGATGGCGACTTTGCCGGTCAAACCCAGATCCATGTGTGTCTCCTGAAGAATTGCGATTCAGCGCAGGTCGACCCGCGCGTTGGTCAATACCACCACGTTGCGCTCCACAGCCGTGACGCGCAGCGAAACCGTCTTGTCGCGCACCCACATCTCGGTGCGCAGCGTGTCGCCGGGCCATGCCGGCGCGGTGAAGCGCACGCGCATGCCCGCGAAGCGCGTGTTGTCGTAGTCGAGCACCGTGCGCAGCACCGCATGCGCGGCCACGCCCATCAGCGCCATGCCGTGCAGGATCGGCCGCGGAAAGCCGGCCGCGGACGCCACTGCCGGATCGGCGTGCAACGGATTCAGGTCGCCGCTCAGGCGATAGATCAGCGCCAGTTGCGCGGGCGTGGTCAGTTCGCACACGTGGTCGGGCGCGCCGTCGGGCATCGCATGCGGGGTCGGCAGCGGGTCGGTGCTGCCGCCGTCGCCGAAGCCGCCGTCGCCGCGCAACAGGCTCAGTTGCACCACGGTCGCAAGCAGGCGGCCGGTGTCGGCATCGGCGATGTCGCGCGTCTGCTGCAGGAAGGCGCCCTTGTTTTCCCCCTTGTCCCACAGGCCGGTGATGCGCGTCGTACCCGTGATGCGGCCGCTCGGCGGCAGCGGCGCGTGAATCCGGATTTCCTGTTCGGCGTGCAGGAGCTTTTGCCAGGTGATGCCCGTGTCCGGTTCGCGCGCCCAGAACCCCGGGTACGCGAGCACGTTCGCCATCGTCGGCAGCGCGCGCAGCGACTCGCTTTCCTTGCCTTCGTAGACATAGCGCAATTGCCCGGCGTCGAGCGGGTCGGCGCCGAGCCCGAGGCCGAGCGCATAGAGCTGGGTATCGCGCAGCGAGTACGCATGCTCGATGGGCGGAAAGCGGCGGGACAGCAGGTGATCGGGCTGGAGCGGCATGGCGAATGACATGGCAGTTGATTCGAGTCCCTACGATGGAACCGTGCCGATCACCGGTCAACGCATCCGGGGAGTTTGTTCCGTACCTTGGCAGACGCCCGGCCGTCCGGGTCGCCGGCTCCAGTCCCCGCCTAGCCAGCGCGATTTCAATCTACGGAACGTTTTCGGCGGCGTGATTGTTTCGGGCCGGCGCTCGGCGCAGCATTTCGACGTTTTCTCCACCTTTTTCAGGCTTACCGACATGATTCGCGATCAAGAAACGCTCAACGGCCTGCTCGACTCCATTGCCCGCTTCGTGCGCGAGCGTCTGGTGCCCAACGAGGAGCAGGTAGCCGAAACCGATGAAATTCCCGAGGACATCGTCGCCGACATGAAGGCGATGGGCCTGTTCGGCCTCACCATTCCCGAATGCTTCGGCGGGCTGGAGCTGACGATGGAGGAGGAGGTGCTCGCGGTGTTCGAGCTGTGCCAGGCATCGCCGGTGTTTCGCTCGCTGCTGGGCACGACCGTGGGCATCGGTTCGCAGGGCATCCTGTTCGACGGCACGCCCGAGCAGCAGGAACGCTACCTGCCGCGTCTCGCGACCGGCGAGCTGATCGCGTCGTTCGCGCTGACCGAGCCGGAAGCCGGCTCCGACGCGGCGTCGCTGCGCACCACGGCCATCCGGGACGGCGACGACTACGTGGTCAACGGCACCAAGCGCTTCATCACGAACGCGCCGCATGCCGGCATCTTCACGCTGATGGCGCGCACCAATCCGGAGGACAAGGGCTCGGGCGGCATCTCGGCGTTCATCGTCGACGCGAAGACGCCGGGCATCAGCTTCGGCAAGCGCGACAAGAAAATGGGGCAGAAGGGCGCGCATACCTGCGACGTGATCTTCGACAACGTGCGCGTGCCGGCCGCCAACCTGATCGGCGGGAAAGAGGGCCAGGGTTTCAAGACGGCGATGAAGGTGCTCGACAAGGGGCGCATCCACATCGCCGCGGTCTGCGTGGCCGTGGCCGAACGCATGCTGTCGATGGCGTTGTCGTATGCGATGGAGCGCAAGCAGTTCGGCAAGCCCATCGCCGATTTTCAACTCGTGCAGGCGATGCTCGCCGACAGCAAGGCCGAAATCTATGCCGCGCGCTGCATGGTGGTGGACGCCGCGCGCCGCCGCGACGCGAAGCTGCCGGTGAGCACCGAGGCGTCGTGCGCGAAGCTGTTCGCGTCCGAGATGTGCGGGCGCGTGGCCGATCGTGCGGTGCAGATTTTCGGCGGCGCGGGGTACATGGCCGAATATGGCATCGAGCGCTTCTATCGCGACGTGCGCCTGTTCCGCATCTACGAAGGCACGACCCAGATCCAGCAACTGGTGATCGCCCGCAACATGATCCGCGACGCGCAATGATGCGCCGGGGGGCTAATGCGGTGAGCGGCTTCGAAACGGGCGCCGGCTCGCGGCGATGCGGTGCATCCGTCGCACCGGATGACCATGCGGTCGACGCACGGCAAGCGCCGCTCGCGTCGGGTGCGCACGGCACGCGGCGCGTGGACGTGAACTGGGCCTGGGCGACCGGCAGCGCCCACTACGACTGGATGGATCACGCGCCGCTTTTCGATCAGCGCGACTGATCCGGATCGGGCTCGTTTCGGGCCCTTAATTCACCACACCTGACACGGCCCGATAGCGTCGTGTTGGGACAGAGTGTATATCCCGGCTTAGTACTCGACGTATCGCTGAGTCGTCACAAAAACAAGCATACAATGATCACTCATCA
>NZ_JAAGPB010000273.1:0-11545 GCF_017104585.1 Burkholderia sp. Ac-20392 | reverse complement strand
CGCGACGGGGCAGCGCGTGGCGGCCGACGCGGCCGCGTACTGGCGTGATGCCGCGGTTCCGCCGCTCCTGTCGTCGTTCTCGTTCGATGCACTGCAACAGGCGCGCGCGACGGTGCCGGCGCTGCCGCGCGGGATGCTCTACGAGGCCGTGCCGGACGACTGGCATGCGCAAGTCGTCGGCGCGCTCGGCTGCGTTTCGTTGCATGCAGACCACAAACGGCTCGACGAACCGCTCGTGCGAGCGATCAAGGCGGCCGGGCTGCGCATCCTGGTTTACACGGTGAATGACCTCGAACGGGCGCGTGAACTGGCGCGCTGGGGCGTCGATGCGGTCTGTACGGACCGCATCGACCTGATTGCCCCTGATGCGCTGGACGACATCGACATCGCCTGACGGCCGCGCCTGCGGCCGGCGAAACCCGTATCGGAAACGTACCTGACGCGAAAAAACGACGCCCCGACGGGATTCCCGCCGGGGCGTTTCGCATCGTGGAGACGTTACGTCAGGAAAAATCCGCTACAAATTGCAGCAGGATTAACCATTCCCCAAATATTCGACTACGCTTAGAAGCGGTAGCCGACGTTCAGGTACGTCACGATCGGGTTCAGCGAGATATGGGCCTTCGACGTTTCCGTCAACGTACCGACCGGCGTCCGGCGGGCCGTCGTGAAGGTCGCGGTCACGCTGACCGGGATGTACGACATCGAGAAGCCGGCGAACCAGTGTTTCGTGAAGTTGTACGTGAAGCCGGCGTTGAACACGGGCGCCCACTGGTTGCTGGTCTGCGCGCTGGTCGGGCCGCCGAGCACGCCGTTCTCGAACGCGCTGTTCGTGATCTTCGCGCCGGTGAACCAGATATACGTCGCGCCGACGCCGACATACGGACGGAACTTCGCGTTGGCGTCGTTGAAGTAGTACTTGAGGAGGAGCGCGGGGCTCCACTGGTACGCGCGGCCAAGCGTACCAAAATTCGAGAACTGGCCCTTGCCGGTGATGTCGAACTTCGGCGGAATGCCGGCGATGAACTCCGTAGCGATGTGGTCGGTCACGAAGTAACCGGTCGCCAGCGCAAGCGTGTCGGCGTCGTTGATGCCGGCGCCGGTGTTGGGCACCGATTGGTTGATGGGCGTGCCGCCGACGCCGTAGAGGAACAGCGGGTCGCTGCTGTCCTGCGGCGCAAGGTGCAGCCAGCCGGTGCTGACGTAGAAATCACCTGCGGATTGTGCATGTGCCGTACCGCCCGCGAAAGCGAATGCGAGCGCTGCGGCCCCCGTAATGGCCAGTTTTCGTTTCATTGTGTCTCCTCCGATCAAAGGCGTGCTCATTATGACGACTGCGTTTAAAACCAAACAAGCTCGTAAGTTAGAGTTTTCTCCCTAGGATTCGTACGACCGTACGCTTTCGCGCCTAGCGGGGACAGGCATTCTACGCAGGTGCGCAATTTCGGACCCCCGGGTATTTCCTAACGCGTTCAAACGGACATTCAGCATGGCACGGTTAGCACGACTCTACGTTCCCGACCAGCCGCAGCACGTGATACTGCGCGGCTTGGATCAGCAACCCGCGTTCGTCGACGACCAGGACTACGAACTCTTCATCGATTGCCTGAAGGCCGCCGCACGCGATCATCACCTGTCGGTGCATGCCTACGTGCTGCTGCCGCGCCAGGTGCAACTGCTCGTGACGCCGAGCGACGAAGCGAGCCTGCCGAAAGCGATGCAGGCGGTCGGTCGCCGCTACGTCGCGCATTTCAACCGGCGCTATTCGCGGCGCGGCACCCTGTGGGAAGGCCGCTATCGCGCGACCGTGATCGAAGGCGAGCGCTATTTCCTGCTCGCGAGCCGCGTGGTCGAGATGAGCCCGGTGCGCGCGCAGCTCGTCGCGACGCCCGAGGCCTATCGCTGGTCGAGCTATCGGCACCACGTCGGGCTCACCGTCGACAGCCTGATCACCGACCATCCGCTCTACTGGGCGCTCGGCAACACGCCGTTCGACCGTCAGCGCGCGTACAAGGAGCTGTGCGAGCAGCCGCTCGACGAGCGGCAGGCCGACCAGCTGCAGCAGGCGACGTTGAAGGGCTGGGTGCTCGGCGGCGAGAATTATCGCGAGTGGGCGGCGCGTACCGCGAACCGGCGCGTGTCGCCGCTGCCGCGCGGACGCCCCAGAAAGGTGCGTGAAAACACGCCGCCGATCCAGCAGTAACGCAGGAACGGCGGTTCAGGAGGCGGCGCTACGGGCGCCGCTTCTTTTTGCACCAAAACGATGCGGCCCCATTAAAACGGCACCAGATCGAGGCATCCATTTAATTGGGGTTCGATCAAGCGGTTTTTGTTGCTATTCCTTTGATTCGTCGCGTATATTCCGAATTCCGGTGGCCCGGGCGAAGCATGCCCAACCACTGTCGGCCGCGCCGTCTCCCGTCGGGAGCGGGATCGACGGCAACAAGAAAATGGTTCAACGGCCTCCAGGCCCCCTTTACGACGGTGTCCCCATGAACGACCACCAGCAGCCGCTCGCCGCGGTGCCCGCCGCACAAGGTCTGTATGACCCGCAAAACGAACACGACGCCTGTGGCGTCGGCTTCGTCGCTCACATCAAGGGCAAGAAGAGTCACGAGATCATTCAGCAGGGTCTGAAGATCCTCGAGAACCTCGATCACCGTGGCGCGGTCGGCGCCGATCCGCTGATGGGCGATGGCGCGGGCATCCTGATCCAGATTCCGGACGCGTTCTATCGCGAGGAAATGGCGAAGCAGGGCGTGAATCTGCCGCCGGCGGGTGAATATGGGGTCGGCATGATCTTCCTGCCGAAGGAAAACGCATCGCGTCTCGCGTGCGAGCAGGAGCTCGAGCGCACGGTGAAGGCCGAAGGCCAAGTCGTGCTCGGCTGGCGCGACGTGCCGGTCGACCATGCGATGCCGATTTCGCCGACCGTGAAGGCGAGCGAGCCGCTGATCCGCCAGATCTTCATCGGTCGCGGCAAGGACATCATGGTGACGGACGCGCTCGAGCGGAAGCTGTACGTGATCCGCAAGACGGCGAGCCACCGCATCCAGGCGCTGAAGCTCAAGCACGGCAAGGAATACTTCGTGCCGTCGATGTCGGCGCGCACGATCGTCTACAAGGGGCTGCTGCTCGCAGGCCAGGTCGGCGTGTATTACCGCGACCTGCAGGACACGCGCGTCGTGTCGGCGCTCGCGCTCGTGCACCAGCGCTTCTCGACCAACACGTTCCCGGCGTGGGAACTGGCTCACCCGTACCGGATGATCGCGCACAACGGCGAGATCAACACCGTGAAGGGCAACGTGAACTGGCTGAACGCGCGTACCGGCGCGATCGCGTCGCACGTGCTCGCCGACGATCTGCCGAAGCTGTGGCCGCTGATCTACCCGGGCCAGTCGGATACGGCCTCGTTCGACAACTGTCTCGAGCTGCTGGTGATGGCCGGCTACCCGCTCGTGCACGCGGTGATGATGATGATCCCGGAAGCATGGGAACAGCACACGCTGATGGACGAGAACCGCCGCGCGTTCTACGAATACCACGCCGCGATGATGGAGCCGTGGGACGGTCCGGCGGCGATCGCGTTCACCGACGGCCGCCAGATCGGCGCGACGCTCGACCGTAACGGCCTGCGCCCGGCGCGCTACATCGTCACCGACGACGACCTTGTCATCATGGCGTCGGAAGCCGGCACGCTGCCGATCCCCGAATCGAAGATCGTCAAGAAGTGGCGCCTGCAGCCGGGCAAGATGTTCCTGATCGACATGGAACACGGCCGCATCATCGACGACAAGGAACTCAAGGACAACCTCGCGAACGCGAAGCCGTACAAGAGCTGGATCGACGCCGTGCGCATCAAGCTCGACGAGATCGAGCCGAAGGCCGAGGAAGTCGCGGCCGGCCGCACGCAGGGCGCCGCGCTGCTCGACCGCCAGCAGGCGTTCGGCTATACGCAGGAAGACCTGAAGTTCCTGATGGCGCCGATGGCCCAGCAGGGTGAAGAAGCCGTCGGTTCGATGGGCAACGACTCGCCGCTGGCGGTGATGTCGAACAAGAACAAGACGCTCTATCACTACTTCAAGCAGCTGTTCGCGCAGGTCACGAACCCGCCGATCGACCCGATCCGCGAGAACATGGTCATGTCGCTCGTGTCGTTCATCGGCCCGAAGCCGAACCTGCTCGACACGAACAACATCAACCCGCCGATGCGTCTCGAAGTGTCGCAGCCGGTGCTCGACTTCAAGGACATCGCGAAGATCCGCGCGATCGACCAGTACACGGGCGGCAAGTTCAGCGCATACGAGCTGAACATCTGCTACCCGGTCGCCTGGGGCAAGGAAGGCATCGAGGCGCGCCTCGCGTCGCTGTGCGCGGAAGCCGTCGACGCGGTGAAGTCGGGCTACAACATGCTGATCGTGTCGGACCGCAAGACGGACGCCGAGCATGTCGCGATTCCGGCGCTGCTCGCCACGTCGGCGATCCACTCGCACCTCGTCCAGCAAGGGCTGCGCACGAGCACGGGCCTCGTCGTCGAGACGGGCTCGGCGCGTGAAACGCACCACTTCGCGCTGCTCGCGGGCTACGGCGCGGAAGCCGTGCACCCGTACCTCGCGATGGAAACGCTCGCGAAGATGGCCGAAGGGCTGCCGGGCGACCTGTCGCCGGAGAAGGCCGTCTACAACTTCACGAAGGCGGTCGGCAAGGGCCTGCAGAAGGTGATGTCGAAGATGGGCATCTCGACGTACATGTCGTACACGGGTGCGCAGATCTTCGAAGCGCTCGGC
Source organism: Burkholderia sp. Ac-20392 (assembly GCF_017104585.1). Lineage (NCBI taxonomy): Bacteria > Pseudomonadati > Pseudomonadota > Betaproteobacteria > Burkholderiales > Burkholderiaceae > Burkholderia > Burkholderia sp. Ac-20392. The sequence goes on along the minus strand of NZ_JAAGPB010000273.1, from coordinate 6,758 downwards.
CTGTCGAGCGACCTCGTCGAGAAGTACTTCAAGGGCACGGCATCGAAGGTCGGCGGCATCGGCCTGTTCGAAGTCGCGGAAGAGGCGATCCGCCTGCACCGCGACGCGTTCGGCGACAACCCGGTCCTGCGCGACATGCTCGACGCGGGCGGCGAGTACGCGTACCGCGTGCGTGGCGAAGACCACATGTGGACGCCGGATTCGATCGCGAAGCTGCAGCACGCGACGCGCAGCAACTCGTACCAGACGTACAAGGAATACGCGCACCTGATCAACGACCAGACCAAGCGTCACATGACGTTCCGCGGCCTGTTCGAGTTCAAGGTCGAGCCGACCAAGGCGATCCCGATCGACGACGTCGAATCGGCGAAGGACATCGTCAAGCGCTTCGCGACGGGCGCGATGTCGCTCGGTTCGATCAGCACCGAAGCGCACGCAACCCTCGCGGTCGCGATGAACCGGATCGGCGGCAAGTCGAACACCGGCGAAGGCGGCGAGGACCAGAAGCGCTACCGCAACGAACTGCGCGGCATTCCGATCAAGGCCGGCGAGACGCTGAAGTCGGTGATCGGCGACGAGATCGTCAGCGACATTCCGCTGCAGGACGGCGATTCGCTGCGCTCGAAGATCAAGCAGGTCGCGTCGGGCCGCTTCGGCGTCACCGCCGAGTACCTCGCGTCGGCCGACCAGATCCAGATCAAGATGGCGCAGGGCGCGAAGCCGGGCGAAGGCGGCCAGCTGCCGGGCCACAAGGTGTCCGAATACATCGGCAAGCTGCGTTACTCGGTGCCGGGTGTCGGCCTGATCTCGCCGCCGCCGCACCACGACATCTACTCGATCGAGGATCTGGCGCAGCTGATCCACGACCTGAAGAACGTGAACCCGAGCTCGAGCATCTCCGTGAAGCTCGTGTCGGAAGTGGGCGTCGGCACGGTCGCGGCCGGTGTCGCAAAGGCGAAGGCCGATCACGTCGTGATCGCCGGCCATGACGGCGGCACGGGTGCATCGCCGCTGTCGTCGGTCAAGCACGCAGGTACGCCGTGGGAACTCGGCCTGGCCGAAACGCAGCAGACGCTGGTGCTGAACCGCCTGCGCGGCCGCATCCGCGTGCAGGCCGACGGCCAGATGAAGACGGGCCGCGACGTCGTGATCGGCGCGCTGCTCGGCGCGGACGAATTCGGCTTCGCGACGGCACCGCTGGTCGTCGAAGGCTGCATCATGATGCGCAAGTGCCACCTGAACACGTGCCCGGTCGGCGTTGCGACGCAGGATCCGGTGCTGCGTGCGAAGTTCAAGGGCCAGCCCGAGCACGTCGTGAACTACTTCTTCTTCGTCGCCGAGGAAGTGCGCGAGATCATGGCGCAGCTCGGCGTCGCGAAGTTCGACGACCTGATCGGCCGCGCCGACCTGCTCGACACCCGCAAGGGCATCGAGCACTGGAAGGCGAAGGGCCTCGACTTCTCGCGCGTGTTCTACCAGCCGGAAGAGTGCGAGGACGTCGCGCCGCGTCACGTCGACGTGCAGGATCACGGCCTCGAGCGCGCGCTCGACCACGTGCTGATCGAGAAGGCGAAGGCCGCGATCGAGAACGGCGAGCATGTGTCGTTCATCCAGCCGGTGCGCAACGTGAACCGTACGGTCGGCGCGATGCTGTCGGGCGTGATCGCGAAGAAGCACGGCCACGACGGCCTGGCCGACGACGCGGTGCACATCCAGCTGAAGGGCACGGCCGGCCAGAGCTTCGGCGCGTTCCTCGCGAAGGGCGTGACGCTCGACCTCGTCGGCGACGGCAACGACTACGTCGGCAAGGGCCTGTCGGGTGGCCGGATCATCATCCGTCCGACCAACGACTTCCGCGGCAAGTCCGAGGAAAACATCATCTGCGGCAACACGGTGATGTACGGCGCGATCGAAGGCGAATCGTTCTTCCGCGGTGTAGCGGGCGAGCGCTTCTGCGTGCGCAACTCGGGTGCGACGGCGGTCGTCGAAGGCACGGGCGACCACGGTTGCGAATACATGACGGGCGGCACGGTCGTCGTGCTCGGCGAGACCGGGCGCAACTTCGCGGCCGGCATGTCGGGCGGTCTCGCATACATCTACGATCCGGAAGGCACGTTCGCGGCGAAGTGCAACAAGTCGATGGTCGCGCTCGAGCCGGTGCTGCAGCAGGCCGAGCAGGAGCGCACGGTCGACCGCGCGCTCTGGCATGCGGGCACGACGGACGAAGCGCTGCTCAAGGGGCTCATCGAGCGTCATTTCCAGTTCACGGGTTCGCCGCGCGCGAAGTCGCTGCTGGAAAACTGGGACGCGGCGCGCCGCCAGTTCGTGAAGGTGTTCCCGCACGAATACAAGCGCGCGCTGGGCGAGATCGGTGCGAAGAAGGCGGCGAAGGAAGAACTGGCCGCCTGAGCGACGAACGACATAGCGAATGCCGCGCGCGCATGATTGCCGCGCGCGGCTCCCCCACCCGATACACCGAACAGAAGAGCACCTTATGGGCAAGGCAACCGGTTTTCTGGAGTTCGAACGCCGCCACGAGGCGTACGAAGCACCGCTCACGCGCGTGAAGCACTACAAGGAATTCGTCGCGGCACTGACCGACGCGGACGCGAAGGTCCAGGGCGCGCGCTGCATGGATTGCGGCATCCCGTTCTGCAACAACGGCTGCCCGGTCAACAACATCATTCCGGACTTCAACGATCTCGTTTACCGCCAGGACTGGCAGCAGGCGATCGAAGTCCTGCATTCGACCAACAACTTCCCGGAGTTCACGGGCCGCATCTGCCCGGCGCCGTGCGAAGCAGCCTGCACGCTCGGGATCAACGACGACCCGGTCGGCATCAAGTCGATCGAGCACGCGATCATCGACAAGGCCTGGGCGGAAGGCTGGGTGAAGCCGCTGCCGGCCGAACACAAGACGGGCAAGAAGGTCGCGGTCGTTGGCTCTGGCCCCGCGGGTCTTGCCGCCGCGCAGCAGCTCGCGCGTGCCGGCCACGACGTGACGGTGTTCGAGAAGAACGATCGCGTCGGCGGCCTGCTGCGCTACGGGATCCCCGACTTCAAGCTCGAGAAGTGGCTGATCGACCGCCGCATGCGCCAGATGGAAGCGGAAGGCGTGACGTTCCGCACCAGCGTGTTCATCGGCAAGGATCCGCTGCCCGAGTCGATCGGCAGCCTTGCGAAGGAAACCATCTCGCCGGAGACGCTGAAGGAAGAATTCGACGCGGTCGTGATCGCGGGCGGTTCGGAAACGCCGCGCGACCTGCCGGTGCCGGGCCGCGAACTCGCGGGCGTTCACTATGCGATGGACTTCCTGCCGCAGCAGAACCGCGTGAACGCGGGCGACAAGCTCGTCGACCAGCTGCTCGCAAAGGGCAAGTACGTGATTGTGATCGGCGGTGGCGACACCGGTTCGGACTGCGTCGGCACGTCGAACCGTCACGGTGCGAAGCAGGTCACGCAGTTCGAGCTGCTGCCGCAGCCGCCGGAAGAGGAAAACAAGCCGCTCGTGTGGCCGTACTGGCCGATCAAGCTGCGCACGTCGTCGTCGCACGACGAAGGTTGCGAGCGCGACTGGGCAGTCGCGACGAAGCGTCTCGAAGGCAAGAACGGCAAGGTCGAGAAGCTGATCGCGGTGCGCGTCGAGTGGAAGGACGGCAAGATGCAGGAAGTGCCGGGCTCCGAGTTCGAAATGAAGGCCGACCTCGTGCTGCTCGCGATGGGCTTCACGCAGCCGGCGGCACCCGTGCTCGAGGCGTTCGGCGTCGCGAAGGATGCGCGCGGCAATGCGCGTGCGGCGACCGAAGGCGATCGTTCGTACTACACGTCGGTCGACAAGGTGTTCGCGGCGGGCGACATGCGCCGCGGCCAGTCGCTCGTGGTGTGGGCGATCCGCGAAGGCCGCCAGTGCGCGCGTTCGGTCGATGCGTACCTGATGGGGCATTCGAACCTGCCGCGTTGAGCTGAACCTCGCGAGCGGGTTTTGATGAAAGACGGGCGTCCGGAAGGGCGCCCGTTTTTTTATGCGTGCGCCGGAGGGCCGTTGCCGCTTAACATGCGCGAAACAGGGTGCAGGCGTTGGCCTATCGCCGGTCGAAGCCTGTTTCAGCCACGAACGTATCGCGCAGTCCATGTCTCGAGAAAACGCCCCGGAAATCACCCGACCGTGCTTGACGGACGACGGCCAGTGCGTCCGGCTGGACGAGGTCGTCGCGCTGCTGCTTTCGTTCGGCCCCGGTCTTCACGTCGAGGATCACGCATTCGTCGGACGACAGCGGCCGATCGAAGTCGCGCAGGCCATTGCCGACGCGATCCACGCCCGGGTGGCGGTGGAGGGCTTCGCCCAGTTCACCCCGGGCGACGACGTGCGGAGCACCCTTCCGCTCGCGGCGATGCGCGACATGGTGACGAGCCTCGTACAGGCCGGCATTCCACCGGTGTTCGCGTTCGTGTGCGATGAATTCTGGCTCACGTACTGGCGGTTGCACCGGATCGTCCAGGCGGCGCTAGGTGCCGACACCTACCAGTTGATGCCGGATTTCTGGGTATGGCACGTGCGCGCGAACGCGGGGCAGGCCGGCTGGAGCATGCACCGCGATGCGGGGGCGAGATCGCTGCTGCCGGACGGTCGCGCCGGCGCGCTGTCGCTGTGGATCCCGCTGACACCCGTCGATTCGTCCACCGGTTGCGTGATGCTGCTGCCGAAGCATCGCGATCCCGACTATGGAACGGATCGCGTGTCGCAGGCCGAATTCGACGTGCGGGACATCCGCGCGCTTCCCGGGCTCGCCGGCGACCTGATGATGTGGAGCCAGGCGGTGCTGCACTGGGGCGGCCGCGGCAGCCCGCTGTCGGACAAGCCGCGGATCAGCATGTCAATGGGCGTGCAGGTCGACAGCCTGGGCCCCCTGAACCCGCCGCTGCTGAAATCCGATGTGTTGCCGGATGCCGGGCTGCGGCTCGAACTGATCGCCAAGCAGATCCTGCAGTACGAGCGATTCGCGTCGATCGAACCTGCGTGGGCGCATTTTGCGCGCGTCTTGCTCGCCAGCGGATTGTCCGGGCTGGTCTTTGATATTCCGGACGCGTGGAGGCTTCACTGACGCAGCGGAGCATGCCGCGTCATTCGGACTGGCGACCGCGGGTAACTCATTGAATATCTTTCATTTTGTAATGTTCCTTGCGAACTGTCATATCATGTCGCCCCTCGGGCCGCATTCGCGGTGGCCGCATGTGACTGACCCTATTTACAAGGACTCTGGATGGAAGCATTCGTGCAAGGGCTGATCGACGCCGTCAACGGCGTGCTGTGGAACTACGTGCTGATTGCGCTGCTGCTCGGCGTGGGCGTGTGGTTCACGCTGCGGTTCCGGATGATCCAGCTGAAGGCGCTGTTGCTCAGCGTGAAGCTGGTCGGCAGCAAGGGCGAGCCGGGCAGCATCTCGTCGTTCCAGGCGTTCGCGACCGGGCTCGCGAGCCGCGTCGGCACCGGCAACATCGCCGGCGTCGCGGTCGCGCTGACGGTCGGCGGGCCCGGTGCGATCTTCTGGATGTGGATGACCGCGCTGGTCGGGATGTCGTCCGCGTTCGTCGAGGCGACGCTCGCGCAGATCTTCAAGGTGTCGCACCCGGACGGAAGCTATCGCGGCGGCCCCGCGTACTACATCCAGACGGGCCTGCGTTCGCGCGGCTTCGGCGTGCTGTTCTCGCTGTCGCTGATCCTCGCATTCGGCTTCGTGTTCAACGCGGTGCAGGCCAATGCGATCGCGGACGCGTTCGACACGTCGTTCGGCTGGAGCCGCGCGACCGTCGGTCTCGCGCTCGTGCTGCTGACCGCGCCGATCATCTTCGGCGGGATCCGCCGGATCGCGGCGGTCGCGCAGGTGATCGTGCCGCTGATGGCGATCGGCTACCTCGCACTCGCGGTCTACGCGGTCGCGACGCATCTTGCGCTGGTGCCGGGCGTGATCGCGCTGATCGTGAAGAGCGCGTTCGGTCTCGAGCAGGCGGCGGGCGGCCTGACGGGCTATGCGGTCAGCCAGGCGGTCGCGATGGGCGTGAAGCGCGGGCTGTTCTCGAACGAGGCCGGCATGGGCAGCGCGCCGAATGCGGCGGCGACCGCCAGCACGCGGCATCCGGTCGTGCAGGGGCTGATCCAGATGCTCGGCGTGTTCGTCGACACGATCGTGATCTGCAGCGCGACCGCCTTCGTGATCCTGCTGTCGGGCCAGTACGAACTGGGCACCGGCATGGAAGGGGCGGCGCTCACGCAGCGCTCGATCGCGAGCCACGTCGGCGACTGGGGCGGCATCTACATGGCGTTCGCGATCTTCTTCTTCGCGTACTCGTCGGTGATCGGCAACTACGCGTATGCGGAAGGCAACGTCGAATTCATCACGAAGCGGCGCGGCGTGCTGCCGCTGTTCCGCGTCGCGGTGCTCGCGATGGTGATGTTCGGCAGCGTCGGGCAACTGCCGCTCGTGTGGGCGATGGCCGATACGAGCATGGGGCTGATGGCGATCATCAACCTGATCGCGATCCTCGCGCTCGGCAAGTACGCGCATGCGGCATGGCGCGACTATCGCCGCCAGCGCGCGGCAGGCGTGGCCGATCCGGTGTTCACGCGCAACACGATTCCGGAACTCGCGAACGTGTTGCCGGCCGACGTGTGGGGCGAGCATGGCCCGCTGCCGCAGCGTCCGGCCGCGGCCGATGCCGCAGGCGTGCCGCGTGCGGTGGTGCGCGAGTCATGAACGGCA
>NZ_JAAGPB010000272.1:0-233 GCF_017104585.1 Burkholderia sp. Ac-20392 | reverse complement strand
AAGCAGAACGCCAAACAGACGAGCGACAGATCGAAGAGAACAACACAGCACACGCTAAAGGTGGATCAAGTAGCGATGTATCAGGGCAAGAGTATAGAGAATCAGGGCGAGGAAATTGGATGGAGGGAAGAGAACCACACAACTAACCTTGAGAGAAAGGAAGGTGTACAGATCGCGGAGATCGGCTATGCGCAACAGTCGAGCGACGACACGAAGTAGTGTTTTTTTTTTTA
>NZ_JAAGPB010000271.1:0-11501 GCF_017104585.1 Burkholderia sp. Ac-20392 | reverse complement strand
GAGACTGTTGCTGCGTGCTCCGTATTTCATTACCCCTCCAGACATGAAAAATGGACAGCAGAGAATATCGCCCGAATCAGAACAACTTCATGACAGGCCACCCGCGCGTGCCTGCCACTTGCAACAGCTTCGAGTCGGGATTGGTGGCGACCGGATGCGTGACGTAATCCAGCAGCGGCACGTCGTTGATCGAATCGCTGTAGAAGTAGGTGCGTTCGAAATCGGACGGCGCGTAGCCGAGTGACGCGAGCCACGCGGTCGTGCGCACGATCTTTCCTTCGCGGAAGCTCGGCACGCCCGTACTGCGCCCAGTGAATGCGCCGCCGGGCGTGCCGTCGTCGGTATCGAGCTCGATGCCGAGCAGGTGCTCTATGCCGAATTCCGCCGCGATCGGCTGCGTGACGAAGACGTTGGTCGCCGTCACGATGCAGCAGAGATCGCCGTTCTCGCGATGCCGGTCGACCAGCTCGCGCGCCTGCGGCGTGATCGCCGGACGGATCACTTCGTCCATGAATCGTGCATGCCAGCGTTCGAGCACCTTGCGCGGATAGCGGGAGAGCGGCGCGAGCGTCACGGCGAGATACGCGTCCATGTCGAGCGTGCCGGCCGCATAGTGACCGTAGTGCTCGTCGATCAGCGCCACGTGCGCGTCGTCTTCCCGCCAGCCCACTCGCGTGATGAAGCGGCTCCACGCCTGGTCGCTGTCGAGCGGCAACAGCGTGTGGTCGAGGTCGAACAGCGCGAGATTCTTGTACATGGGTGGTTCCTTGTGTTGCGTGTTCAGGCGCCGATGAGCTTCTCGATCGCGTCCTTCGCGTTCTTGCCGTCGATGGTCGTGACGCCGTCGAGCCATTTCGACAGCACGCCGGGGTTCTTCTTCGCCCATTCCTTCGCGACGGCGACCGGATCGGCGTGATTCATGATCGGCACCATCAACTGGTTCTCTTCGTCGGTCGTGAACTTCAGGTTGGTCAGCAGCCGGCCGACGTTCGGGCAGCGTTCGAGGTAGCCGGGCGTGACGAGCGTGTAGACCTTCGCGGAGCCGTAGTTCGGGCCGAACACGGTATCGCCGCCGTCGAGATAGGCGATCTTGTAGTTGATGTTCATCGGATGCGGCTCCCACGCGAGGAACACGATCATCCGGTGCTCCTGCACCGCGCGTGTCACTTGCACGAGCATCCCGGCCTCGCTCGATTCGACCAGCTTGAAGCCGCCGAGCCCGAACTCGTTCTTGTCGATCATCCGCTGGATCAGCGCGTTGCCGTTGTTGCCGGCGCCGATCCCGTAGATCTTGCCGTCGAGCTGGTCGCGGAACTTCGCGATATCGGCGAAGTTCTTGAGGCCCTTGTCGGACGCGTATTGCGGCACGGCCAGCGTGTAGCGCGCGCCGATCAGGTTGGGCTGCGGCAGCTGGTGGACGGCGCCGGCGTCGACGAACGGCTTGACCGTCGGCGTCATGCTCGGATCCCAGTAGCCGAGGAACGCGTCGATCTGCGCCTTCTTCACGCCGGCCAGCACGATCGGCGGCGACGCGATCGTCTTGGTCGCCTCGTAGCCGAGCCCGTCGAGCAGCATCATCGCGACGCCGGTGGTGGCGGCGATGTCGCTCCAGCCGACATCGCCGAGCGTCACCTTTTTGCAGACGTCGCCTTCCGACGCGTGAGCGGGCGCCGTCGCCAGTGCGGCCAGCAGTGTTGCGGCCAGCATCCATGCCTTCTTCATTATGTGGGTCTCCTAAGCAAGTGTTCCGGATCGTGTTGCCTGAATGGTCTGACGATTGATCGTGCTGATCGGATGAAACAAACGAACTTGGGTCTGGCTTTGTAGTTTTGCGTACCGTATATTAGAACGCACAAAATCGCAAGATCGCACAAAAATACAACTTGCCGGTTGCCGGGTTGGGCGACGGGCGGGCGAGGGCAGGAACAATCGGGAGACGGCCCAGGCGGGCCGTGCTTCATCAGGTAGACCAGGCAAAGCAAGGAGACCTCGCATGATCAGTCAGCTGGAAATCGTGTCCCGCCTGTTGCTGGCGGCATTGCTCGGCAGCATCGTCGGCATCGAGCGCGAGCGCCTGTCGTGGGCGGCCGGATTGCGCACGCACATGCTGGTGGCCGTGGGCGCCGCGCTCGTGATGGTCGTGTCGGCGTTCGGTTTCGCGGATATCCAGAATGCGAAGAACGTGTCGCTGGACCCGTCGCGCGTCGCCGCGCAGGTCGTGTCGGGCATCGGCTTCCTCGGCGCCGGCTCGATCATGCTGCGCGGCGAGATCATCCGCGGCCTGACGACCGCGGCGAGCCTGTGGGTCGTGGCGGCGGTCGGGTTGGCCGTGGGTGGCGGCATGTACGTGGCCGCGATCGCCGCGACGGCGATCGTGCTCGCGATCCTGGCCGGCCTGAAGCCGATCGAGAAGCGCTTCTTCGCGGTGCGGCAGCGCTGGGGCGTGCGGATTCTCGCGAGCCGCGGCGCGGTGAAGCTGACGTCGCTGCAGGCGATGCCCGGCATCGACCAGGCGCGCATCGTCCAGTTCATCATCGAGCAGGACGACGCCGCGCCGGACGACGACCGCATCCACGTGGTGTTTTCAAAGATGACGAGCAGCGAGGTCCAGGCGGTCCGTCAATCCCTGCAGACCCTCGTCGGCATCAAAAAGTTGGAGGAGAGCGCAGCCTAGTTCGCCATTCGAATAACATTGACGTTCATTCCGAGGACATTCCATGTGGCAAGAAGAGCGATACCAGAGGATCCGGCTTCTGTTATCGAAGATGCAGCGCGTTTCCACCGACCGGATCATGGCCGACCTGAACGTGTCGCGGGAAACCGTGCGGCGCGATCTCGTCGACCTCGAGGCGCTCGGTGAACTGAAGCGCGTACACGGCGGTGCGGTGCAGGTGGGCGACGAAGCGCCGATCGCCGAGCGTGCGCAGACGCACGTGAAGGCGAAGCTGGCGATCGCCCGCGCGGCGGCCCGGCTGGTCACGGGCTCGCAGACGCTGTTCATTGACGCGGGCACGACCACGACGCTGCTGGCCGAGGAACTGGCGAAGCTGTCGGGCCTCACGATCATCACGAACTCGATCGACGTCGCACTGAAGATGCGGTCGAGCGACCCGACGCACGCGAACAACGAAACGATCCTGCTCGGCGGGATGATCGGCAGCCGCGCGGCCGCGACCGTCGGCGACGGCACGGTCGCCGAAATTTTCCGCTATCGCGCCGATCTCGCGCTGCTGTCGCCGGTGGGCGTCGATGCCGTGCGTGGTGCGACCAACTACGACCGGATGGAAACCGAAGTGGCGCGCGCGATGGTCAGCAACGCGGCGGACGTCGCGATCCTGGCCGATTTCAGCAAGCTCGGCACGAACAGCCGGATCGGCTTCTGCGAGCCGGCGCGGATCGGTACGCTGGTGACGGACACGAAGGCGGAATCGGTCGACAGCTACAAGAGCCTCAAGAAAACCATCAAGCACATCGTGCTGGCGTAGCGCCATGCTGTGCGGGGCACGATCGGCTGCCGTTATGCCGCCCATGCGGCGCGCATTCTGTCGGCCGTTTTTTTAGCGGCGTAATATATCCGTCGATACAACGCAGGCACGCCTACCGGCGGGCCGTCATGGAGGCGGGCGATGGAGATGGCAGGGACGGCGGCGCCTTCGGCGCATCAGGCGGCGGCAGGCTCGATCGCGCTGACGGGCGCATTCGAGCGGCCGATGACGGTGACGCTCGACGACCTGCGCCGGCACGCGAGCGCGACGGCCGAGCCGTTCGACCTGCGCTGCTTCACGACGAACCGCTTCATCCGCTCGGTCGCGCCGTATCGCGGCGCGCGGTTGAAGGACCTGCTCGACGCGGCGGGCTTGCGCAACGACGCGCCGGGCGACTTCAAGCGCATGGTGTTCATCGCGCATGCGCACGACGGCTACGCGGTCACGTTTTCCTGGCATGAGCTGTTCAACACGCCCGTCGGCGAACACGTGATCGTCGCGTTCGAATGCGGCGATGCGCCGCTGTCGATCGACGACGGCGCGCCGCTGCTGTTCTCGGGCGCCGATCTCCTGCCCGCGCCGCGCCACGTGAAGCGGCTGGCCGGCATCGTCGCGCGCGTGCTCGAGCTCTGAACCGGCACGCGCCGCACCGGCCATCGTGTATGCTTGCCCGCATCGTTCAAACGGCGGGACAACATGAAGACACCGGCACACCCCAAGCCTGAGGTGCGGTTCAGGATGCGTATCCAGCAAGCCGACACGATCGCGCTCGGGCCGGGCAAGGTCGCGCTCCTCGAAGCCGTGCGCGAGCACGGTTCGATTTCGGCGGCGGCGCGCAGCCTGAAGATGTCGTACCGGCGTGCGTGGTTGCTGATGGACGAACTGAACCGCTCGCTGAAATCGCCGGCGACGGTATCCGAACATGGCGGGCAGAGCGGCGGCGGCAGCGTGCTCACGCCGGTCGGCGAGGAGATCATCCGCCTCTATCGCGGGATCGAGGCGCGTGCTTACGCGGCCTGTGCCGACGACATCGCCGCGCTCACGAAAATGGTACGGCGCTGAAGGGTGCGCTTACGCTGACAACGGGCTTTCACTGCTCCGCTGAACGGCCGCGTGCAACGCATGCGGCGAAGCGAGCCATGCCCTAGCCGTGTCGCAGGCAGAAGCGCGGCGTGTCGCCCGTGGCGGCATCCGGCGCGATGACGTCGCGCGCCTGCGCATCGAGCCGCCCGATCAGTTCGACGAAACTGGCGACGCTCGCCGTCCGCAACGGGTAGTACGCGATGTGGTGGCGTTCGCAGATGCGCTTGAGCAGGTTCATCGAATCGTGGTCGATACAGTCGACCGGGAACACGACCATCTGTGCGCCCGGTAGCGCCGCTGCCAGCAGGCCCTTGCGATCCTCGATGCCGCCGTCGTGCAGCGTCACCTCGCCGCCCGCCGTTTCGACGATCCGCCTGATCGCGCGGTTCGAGCCCGGACGCCCGCCGACATAGACCAGACGCGCACCCTGAAGGATCGACAGCGGATCGGCTGCGCGTTCGGCCGGATCGTCCGCCGACGCCTGCACCGCCTGTTCGATCGCGCTCGCCTCGGCGCGCAGCGTTTTCACCATCGCCATCAGGTCGTCGAGCCGCGCGCGCATCGCGCGGGCGCTCGCCTGTTCCGCGGCGATCCGCTGCTCGGCTGCCTCGCGGCGGCTCGTGTGCAGCGCGAGCCGTTCGTCGCGCGCGGCCAGCGCTTCGCGCAGTTCGTGCACTTCGTCGCGCAATACGCTTTCAGCCGCCAGCGGCTGTGCGTTCTGGCGCGCGGCGAGGGCGTCCCGTTCCTGCAGCGCCGCGTCGCGCTGCGCGCTCATTTCGTGCAGGCGCGCCTGCTGCCGTTCGATCTTCGCGTGCAGCGCCGCATTCTCTTCCTCCAGCGCGACCAGCCGCCGGATATCCGCGCGATTGGCCGAGCCGACCAGGTGCGACAGCATGTGCAGGTCGCCGAACGCGGCCTGGCGCACGCCCATCGTCGTGCGCGGATGCGTCATCAGCGCCCAGTAGGCGGGCGGAATGTCGCCACTCTTCAGCGCTTCCTTCCAGCGTGCGAGGAGTTCGTCCGCGTCCTTCGCGCTGTCGAACGCGCGGATCGCGCCGGCGTAGCGCTCGTCGAGCGCCTTGTGCAACGCCTTGGCGCCGGCGGTGCCGTCGATCGCGAGCTCGACGGCCGCGTGATGGATCTCGAGGTCGGTCGCGTGCTGGCGGTCGAGGTCGGCAAACTTCGGCACGAGCCTGCGCAGTTCGTGCGTGGTCAGGCAGGTGCCGATGATCGAGCAGTGCAGGTTCGCATCGAGCTCGGACAGGCGCGTGCGGCGCTTCAGTTCGGTCAGTTGCGCACGCGACGGCGCGCAGCATGCGTCGACCCGCACGCCGGTTGCCGCGGGCAAATTACCGCCGGGTGACGAGAGATCCGCCGTGCGGGCAAGGCGAAAGGGCGGAGCGTGCATGGTGACCTCTGTCCGGCGTGATCGAGCCGGAGACGGATGCGCGAAAGATTAGCGAAATATACCACGGAATATAACGCACGAAATTCCGGGGAAATCACGGAGCAAGGCCGCATGGCGCGGTCAGCAGAGCGCGATTGGATGGTCGGCGAGCGGCAGTGCGGCAGGGGCCGGGGCTGCGGCCTCGGGCGAAACGGGGAGCGATGCCGGCGCGTGACGCGCCATCACGTACTCGACGCACAGCCCGACGAACAGCACATCGACGCGCTCCAGCGCGGCGACCGCGTCGCGCATCGCGGCCGGGTCGTTGCTGAACGAATCGGAGAACACGTCGTCGCGCGTGCGTTCGAGGCGGCGTGCGTGGCCAATCACCCGTTCGAGTTCGGGCAGGCGCGTGAAGCGGGCGGCGCGGGCTTCGTCTTCGAGCGTCGACAGCAGTTCACGAAAACCCAGGGCGGACAGCGCATCGTCCGGCGCGTCGTCGGCGTGTGCGGCCGAGAACATCCGGATGAAGCGCACGACGCTGCCGCGCAGGCGCCGGAACGCGTCGACGACATCCGTGACCTGCTGCGCGCGCGCGTCGCTCGACAGCGGCCTGAGCGCGCTGATTTTGCGCGCGAGCGGCTGTTCCCGTGCGGTGCGCTGCGGGGCGCGGTCCGTCGGCGTGCGGGGCATGACGAGTCTCCGGAAGTGCAGGTATCGATATATTCTACGGAATATATCGAGTGCGCAGAAAAAGACGGCACCGTGGGTGAGGCACGGTGCCGTCAACGGCCTGGGCGGCCGACTGGTCAGTCGATGGGGCTTACGGCCGTTCCGAACGTGGCCGTGACGCGGACGGACATGCTGCCGGGCAGGAGGATCTTGCGCGTGGCCGGACACCTCCGGCCCAAGGACGTCGCGAACGCGCCTAATGCTGCCGCGTCACCGCCGCCGGCAGCCCGGCGGCCCTGGCACCTGCCGTTTCGTCGACGGTCGTCCGGCCACCGTCGTGAAAGAACGCCTGCTCGGCCGCATTGTTCATCACGAGGATGCTGATGCGGCGATTGGTCGGCTCGTCCGCCACGTTCTTGTCGAGCGGCAGGACATCCGCGAGCCCGCGCACCTGGAGCAGCTTGTCTTCCCGCAACCCGCCCGCGACCAGCGCACGCCGCGCCGCGTTCGCGCGATCGCTGGAGAGCTCCCAGTTCGAATAGCCGGTGGAACCATCGGGATACGGCGTCGAATCGGTGTGCCCCGCAATCGATACGCGGTTTTCGACATCGTCGAGCGCCGTACCGATCTGGCTGAGGATCGCGGTGGCATAGCTTTCGGGTTGCGAACTACCGGACGCGAACATCGGGCGCTTGAGCGAATCGACGATCTCGATGCGCAAACCCTCGTTGGTGATCGCGATCCGGATCTGGTCCTGGTACGCGCGCAGCGACGGGCTTTGAGCAATCGCCGCGGTCAGCTTGGCCTTCAGGCGTTCGAGCTTTTGCGTGTCGACGTTGCCGGCGAGTGCCGTGGGCGAACTGGCCGGCACCGGTTGCGCTTTCGAGTCGATCGCCGGCGCCGGGTCCGTCATGTCGCGGCCGCCACCCTGCACGACGCTCGGTCGCGGCGCCTGCCCATCCTTCCCGCCGGACAGGAGCGTCGACAGCGGCGTGTTGAAGTAGTCCTCGATCCCTTGCTTGTCGTACTTGGAGACCGAGCCGAGCAGCCACATCAGCAGGAAGAACGCCATCATCGCCGTGACGAAATCGGCGTACGCGATTTTCCATGCGCCGCCGTGGTGGGCGTCGTGGTCCTTGCCCTTCTTGCGACGCACGACGACGAGCGATGCCGCGACGGACTGTTTCGACGGGTTGGAGCGACTGTCGGCCATGGCGCCTCCGTTACGCGGCCTTGGGCGACTTCGTCGCGCGGACGGCCTCGTCGAGCTCCTTGAAGCTCGGGCGATCGGCCGTGAACAGCACCTTGCGGCCGAATTCCACCGCCACCGGCGGCGCGTAGCCGCTCATCGACGCGAGCAGCACGGCCTTCACGCACTGGAACGGCTTGGCCGCCGCGCGGCCCTTCGCGTTGAGCAGATCCGCGAGCGGACCGACGAAGCCGTACGCGAGCAGGATGCCGAGGAAGGTGCCGACGAGCGCGCCGGCGATCATCTTGCCGAGCACGGCGGGCGGCGCGCCGACCGAGCCCATCGTATGCACGACCCCCATCACCGCGGCGACGATGCCGAACGCCGGCAGGCCGTCCGCCATCTTCTGGATCGCATTGGCCGCGACCGACGCCTCCGCATGGTGCGTATGCAGTTCCTCGTCCATCAGGTCCTGCATCTCCAGCACGTTCACGTTGCCGCCCGACATCATCCGCAAGTAATCGACGATGAAGTCGAGCAGATGATGGTCTTCGAGCACGTGCGAATACTTCTGGAACAGCGGGCTTTGCTCGGGCGCATCGACGTCGGCCTCGAGCGCCATCATGCCGTCCCGGCGCGCCTTCTGCAGCAGCTCGTACAGCAGCGCGATCAGTTCGACGTACTGCTGTTTCGTATAGCCGCCGCCCTTGAAACAGGTCGGCAGGGTCTTGATCGTCTTCTTCAGCGTCGTGACCGGATTGCTGACGACGAACGCACCCAGCGCGGCGCCGAAAATGCACAGCAACTCGAAGGGTTGCAGCAAGGCCGGCAAATGGCCGCCCACGCCGACAAAACTGCCGATCACCGACCCGATGACGACGATCCACCCGATGGCTACAAACATGATTACCTCGTCCGCGACTTGCGCTGCTGCATCCGTTGTTCAAAAGCGAGCGGGGCGCCTGGATGCCCCGCTCCATGCCCGCGATGGCGCCGATTTGCTGCAGGACGGCGTCGATCGGCGGGTGTTGATGCAATAACGGCGATCGTCTGGACAACTGAACCCGTGATTCCACGGATCGCGCGTGATGCATGCGTTGCACACGTTTGCACCTGCCGTTCCGCGCGGTTTTCTTGATCGAAGTCAAAAAATGCGCGGCCATCGCGCGAATGCCCGGAGGGAAGCGAGCGGGAAACGGGGCGGGAGTGACGCAACCGACTTCCAAAAAGGGACGTCGCGGGATACCGGGGAGCGCGGCGCGCATCGCCGCACGAACGGTCGGGGCCGCAACCCGGCAGGGTTTTCATCAGGACATCAGGAGCGCCGCACGATCCATCATGGCGAAAGCGCTGTCGCCGCCAACCGCAGGAGGGCATACAGTGACGTCCGATCCCACTCCCCCGACCGCCTTCGTGTTTGCCGGCGGCGGCAGTCTTGGCGCGATCGAGGTCGGCATGCTCCGCGAACTGGTCGCGAGCGGCGAACGGCCCGGTTGCGTCATCGGCGCGTCGGCGGGCGCGATCAATGCCGCCTATTTCGCCGGCCGGCCGGACGCGGACGGCGTCGCGATGCTTGAAGCGCTGTGGTGCAGGATCCGCCGCCAGGACGTGATGCCGTTCTCGATGCGCAGCCTCATCGCGATGCTGCTGCGCAACCGGCCGCATCTGGTCGAGGCCGATGCGCTGCGCCTGCTGCTGGAAAGGAACCTGCCGTACCGACGGATCGAGCAAGCCGCGTTGCCGCTCCACATCGTCGCGACCGACGTGCTGAGCGGCCGCGAAGTCGTGCTGTCCGCCGGCCCGGTCGTGGATGCCGTGCAGGCCAGCGCGGCGATTCCCGGCGTGTTTCCGTCGGTCAGCATCGGCGGTGTGGAACTCGTCGACGGCGGCGTCGCGAACAATACGCCGATCTCCGTGGCGATCGCGCTCGGCGTCAAGCGAGTCGTCGTGCTGCCGGCCGGGTTCGCCTGCGCGTTGCGCGTCCCGCCACGCAGCCCGATCGCGCATGCGACGCACGCGCTGACGCTCGTGATCGCGCGGCAACTGGTGCGCGATCTGGAGCTGTACGGGGCACGCGCGCAAATCCATGTCGTGCCGCCGCTCTGTCCGCTGGAAGTGTCGTCATACGATTACTCGCAGTGCGCGCAACTGATCGACAAGGCCGCGGAACGCACGCGCGCGTGGATCGATGAAGGCGGGCTCGCGGCGTGCGCGATTCCTGGCCCGCTGCGCGAGCACGACCATGCGGCGGCGTTGTCGCATTGAGGGGGCTCGCGCGCCGTGCAAACGCATGATCGACGCACGTCGGTTGCCGGGCCGCTTCCCGGAAAGCCAAAAAAAAACGGCACCGTGCCACGAGACACGGTGCCGCCAACGGCCTGAACGGCCGCACTGGTCAGTCGATTGCGTGCATCGCGTGGCGCAGTTCCTGATAGCTGCGCAGCCCTGCCACGCCGAGTTCGCGACCGATGCCGCTGAGTCCGAACCCGCCCCAGCACACGTGCGGGTAGATGAGCTGCGGCGCATTGATCCACACGAGCCCCGCGCGCACGCGCTGCTGGAATTGTTTCGCGATGGCCGCATCGCGCGTCACGACGGTTGCGACGAGCCCGTAGCGCGTGTCGTTCGCGAGCGCGATCGCTTCGTCGTCGGTGCGGAACGATTTCACGCATGCGACGGGGCCGAACACTTCGTCGGTCCACAGCGGGTTGTCGGCGGCCGGCTCGGCGATCACGACAGGCGCCATGAAGAAGCCGTCGCCGCCGGCATCCGCCACGCGGCCGCTGAAGGCGACGCGTGCGCCCGCATCGATGCCTTGCTGGAGCATCGCTTCGACGCGCGTACGTTGCGCGGCCGAAATCAGCGGCCCCATCGCGACCTGTTCCGCAGCGGGCGGCGCGACGACGAGCGCGCGCACGGCAGTCTCGAACGCGGCCATGAAGCTGCGGTACACGCTGTCGTGCACGAGGATGCGCGCGGTGGCCGAGCACATCTGGCCCGCGTTCGTGAAGGCGCCCGCGACCGCGAGCGACACGGCGACGTCGAGATCGGCGTCGTCGCGCACGATCAGCGACGACTTGCCGCCGAGTTCGAGCGTCACGCGCTTCATGTCGACGGCGGCGGCCTGCATGACCTTGCGGCCGGCGGCCGTGCTGCCGGTAAACGAGATCTTGTCGATCAGCGGATGCGCGGTCAGCGCCGCGCCCACGTCGGCGCCGCCGTTGACGACGTTGACGACGCCGGCCGGCACGCCGGCTTCGGCGACGATGTCGAGCAGCGCGTGCTCGGTCGGCGACGTGAGTTCGGACGGCTTCAGCACGACCGCGCAGCCGGCCGCGAGCGCGGGCGCGAGCTTCCACGCGGTCGTGACCATCGGGAAGTTCCACGGCATGACGAGCGCCGCGACGCCGACGGAATCGTAGAAGCGTTCGGCGGTGACGGCGTCGCTCGGCAGCGCGACCGGTTCGGCCGCGAACAGCGCCGGGTCTTCGCACAGCTTCGCGTAGTACGCGAACGTCGCGGCGACGTCGCCGACATCGGCGTCGGCCTCGAACGGCGGCTTGCCGCTCACCTGCATCTGCAGCGCGGCAAGGCGATCGCGCGACGCTTCGACGCGCTCGGCGATCGTCGCGAGAATGCGGCCGCGTTCGGCGGGCGGCGTATCGCGCCAGCCGAACGCGGCCGG
>NZ_JAAGPB010000270.1:0-11883 GCF_017104585.1 Burkholderia sp. Ac-20392 | reverse complement strand
CAGGCTGAGGCGCAGGAAGGCCGGCGCGAAGATCTCGCGCAGCGGATGCGCGCGCCGCGCGTCGGCCACGTCGCCGTCGCGGGCGTCATGCCGACGCCACTGGCCGGGCTCCTTCACGCGCATCACGGTGAACACCGCGAGCAGCGCCGGCGCGAGCCCGCACAGGAACATCGCGCGCCAGCCGTAGGTCGCGCCGATCGTGTAGTTCAGGCACGCCGCGATGAAGAACCCGAAGTAGTAGCCCGTCTGCAGATAGCCGGCGCCCATCTTGCGGCGGTCTTCCGGCCAGCTCTCGGCGACGTAGGTACCCGCCAGCGCCCATTCTCCGCCGACGCCGATCCCGGCGATCAGCCGGCACGCGGCCAGCGCCCACACGTCGTGCACGAATGCGGCCGCGCCGGTGAACACCGAATAGATCAGGATGCTCGCGGCGAGCGTACGGACGCGGCCGAAGCGGTCGGCGAGCGGCCCCCAGATGAACGACAGCCCCCAGCCGATCAGGAACAGCGCGAACAGGATCGAGCCGTACATCCCGAGATTCGCGGGCGTCGCCGCGATGCCGGACGCCGGCAGCAGCTCGGTCAACGCGGGAATCAGCACCAGCGCGTAGATCACCGAATCCACGCCGTCGAGCACCCAGCCCGCATACACGGCCCAGAAACCCTTGACCTGCTCGCGCGTGAGCGGTGTGCGCCGCGGCTTCGCGCCGGCCGCCGGCGCGTCGATCGCCTTGAACATCTTCGTCTCCTTGCCGGCCGGGCCGGCGCTTTTGCCGCGTCCGGTCCGGGATGGCCGGGAGGCTGGCTCTTTTGTGAGACGAGTATAGAAACACCATCGATCGGAGAAAAATATGATATTCATCTTGCTCGATCGGATTGGCTTATGGCTCGAATCGGGAGGCGGCGGCGATGGACTTGAGGCAGTTGCGCTATTTCGTGAAGGTCGTCGAATACGGCAACGTCACGCATGCGAGCGAGGCGCTGCATGTCGCGCAGCCGGCGGTCAGCCAGCAGATGCGCAATCTCGAACAGGATCTCGGGATGCAGCTGCTCGAACGCAGCGTGCGCGGCGTTGCGCCCACCGCCGCCGGTCGCACGCTGTACCAGCACGCGCTCGAGCTGCTGCGCCAGGCCGATGGCACGCGCGAGCTGCTGCGCCGCGATGCCGAGACACCGCAGGGCCGCGTGACGGTCGGGATGCCGTCGAGCACCGCACGCGTGCTGGCCATCCCGCTCGCCCGCGCGGTGCGCGACCGCTACCCGGGCATCATGCTGGAGCTGATCGAGGCGCCGAGCGCCGATCTCGATACGCTGCTCGAACGCACGCGGCTCGATCTCGCGATCGTCGTCGACGCGGTCGATACGCGCGGCATCGCGATCCACCGGCTGCTGTCGGAAACGCTGTACCTGATCACGTGGCCCGGGTTCCAGGTGCCGGACGATCCCGTGCCGCTCGACGCGATCGCGCGGATGCCGCTCGTGCTGCCGAGCGCGCCGAACACGATCCGCAACCGCGTCGACTGGGCGATGCGCGAGGCCGGGCTGTCGTACGAGATCAGCTTCGAGGCGAGCTCGACCGGGCTGCTGTTCGCGGCCGTGATGGCGCAGCTCGGCGTGACGATCCTGCCGTGGACGGCCGCACACGTCGAGATCGAGGAACGCAAGCTCAAGCTGTCGACGGTTGCGCACCGGCTGTTCGCGCGCGACCTGTCGCTGTGCTGGCACGATACGGCGCTCGTCAGCAACGCGGTGCAGAAGGTGAAAGCGGAGATCGTCCGGCTGTTCGACACGCTCGGGCAGCGGCCCGAGTGGGCGGCCGGGCAGGCCGACGGTGCGTGACCGGGGCGCCGCGTGCCTTGTGCCTTGTGCTGCGAAGGCGCGCGTACTAAGCTCCGTTCATCCTGGGTACCGCTGACACCTCCACTTCTTCTCGCCGCTCGGTATAAGCGTCGGGGGAAGGAGGCCGTTCGTGTCCCCGCTCCAGTCTGCCTGGCTTCTGCTGGGCGTCAGTGTCCTCGCCGAAGTACTCGGCTCCGTCGGCCTGAAATATTCGGCCGGCTTTTCCCGCCCGCTCCCCTCCGCACTCACCGTCGTCTGTTATGCCTGCGCGGTCTGGCTGATGGCGCTCGCGACGAAGCGCCTCGAAATGGGGCTCGCGTATGCGAGCTGGGCCGCCGCCAGCACCGCGGCCACGGCCGTGATCGGCATCGTCTGCTTCGACGAATCGGTGTCGTCGCTGAAGCTCGCCGGCATCGCGCTGACCGTTTGTGCGCTCGTCGCGCTCAACCTCGGCGACGTGGCGACGCACTGACCGCGATCACCGCCGGTTGCCGACACGCAGGCGCCGGGGGGACATTGACAACGCCCCCCGACGCCCCTTAACGTTGCTCCCATCCTAACCATCACCGGTTCAGCTTAAGAGGTTGTCGGCCCGCTCGTGCTCGACACCTCTGCCTTCGTCGAAGGCCTGCTGCTTGGCGCCGGACTGTTCACGTCCGTCGGCCCCAAGGACGCGTTCGTCATCAAGCGCTCGATCTCGAGCCCCCATCTGCTTTCCATTGCCCTCGTCTGCGCAGGCAGCGACGCGTTGCTGATCGCGCTCGGCGCGCACGGGTTGTCGTCGCTGCTATCGCGACATCCCGGCGTGGTGTCGGCCGCGCTGTGGGCCGGCATCGCGTATCTCGCCGGCTATGGCCTGCTCGCGCTGCGCTCGGCGATCCGAAGGCGACAGCCTGAGCACGTCGACGGTCCGCGCACGGGCAGCGAACCCACGCGTGCGCGCACGGTGCTCGCAACCGCCGTCGTCTCATTGCTCAACCCGTATGCGTGGATCGACACCGTGCTGCTGCTCGGCACCGTGATCGTGAGCCACACGCCCGCCGCACGTGCGCCGTTTGCGATCGGCGCGATGACGGCTTCGCTCGCGTGGTTCCTGATGCTCGCGTATGGCGCGCGCGCGTGCCGCGCATGGTTCGCCCGTACGCTCGCATGGCGCGTGCTCGATTTCTTCGTCGCGGCGATGATGCTCGGTTTCGCGGTGCGTTTCGCGATCGATGCGCTGCAGGCGTCAGCGGCTCGATAACGTACGAAACACGTCGTGCGCGCCGGCATGCAGTTCGAAGCCGATGCCCGGTGCCTGCGGCACGCGTGCGTATCCGGCGTCGACGCTTGCGCCATCGGCCAGTCCGCTGAACGGATGAAACGCGAACGGGCTGACTTCCGCACCGCCGAGCCCGAGCGCCGCGACGACATGCAGCGAGAACAGGTGGCCGCCGTGCGGCCAGAACGCGTCGCGCCGCCAGCCGCGCGACGCGAAGTGCTCGACGATCTGCAGATAGCCCGGCAGCCCGTAGCCATGCACCGGATCGAATACGAGCACGTCGCGGTCGGGGCGCAGGCCACCGTAGCGGTCGAGCAGCTTCGCTTCCGCAAGCGAGAACAGTGCCTCGCCGGCCGCGATCGGCGGTGCGTAGCGCGCGGCGATGTCCGCCTGCAGCGGCAGGTCGAGCGGATCGCAGATGTCCTCGAACCACCAGAGATCGAACGGCGCGAGCATCGCGACGGCCGCGCCGACGGTCGTCGCGTCGTACGTGTTCATCGCGTCGACCGCGAGATGCGAACTGTCCGCCAATTGTGCAGCGGCCGCTTCGATGCGGCTGCGGTCCTGATCGAAATCCGTGCCGCCGATCTTGATCTTCGCGTGCGTGTAGCCGAGATCGGCGATGCGGCGCATCTCGTCCGACAGGCGCGCGAGATCGTCATGCGGATAGCGGTAGCCGCCGCCGGCATACACACGTACGCGCGGTGCGGCCGTGCGTTCAAGCCGGTCGGCGAGAAAGCGATGGAGCGGCAGGTCGGCGATCTTCGCGGCGGCATCCCAGATCGCCATGTCGAGCGTGCCGACTGCGACGCATCGTTCGCCATGTCCGCCGGGTTTTTCGCCGACCATCATCGCGCGCCATGCACGGAACGGGTCGAGGTTCGTGCCGGCTTCGTCGGCGAGCGTGTCGGCGGCGGCCAGCAGGCGCGGTGCGAACCGTTCGCGGATCAGGCCGCCCTGCGCGAAACGGCCGATCGACGCGTAGCCGTAGCCCGTCACGGGGCGGCCATCGCGTACGACGTCGGTGACGACCGCGACGACACTCGTCGTCAGGCCGCCGGACGGGATCGCCGGATCGGCATAGCGGGACACGGGAATCGCTTGTTCGTGGATCGCGGTGATGCGCATGGTCGGGGTTCCGGAGGGGGCGGCCGAGGCGCTGGCGAACGAGGTACGCGATGCGGCCGGCACGATGGGCGGACCGCTGCATCATAGGCGCTGTCGCAGCAGGCTGCAGGCGAACGCTACCGTGGCGGGCGATCGCGCTGCAGCCGCTGCGTGATCGCCGAGAAGTCGGCCTGGATCACCGCGAAGATGAATTCGGTCGACATCCCGAACAACAGCACGCCGCACGACGCTTCAATCGCGCCGAGCATCCGCCAGTTCGCGGCCGGGACGATGCCCGACGCGCCGCGCGTCGACATCGTGTCGATCGAGAAGAACAGCGCATCGCTGAACGAGCCGATCGCGCCGACCTGCACGAAGGTCGCGCCCCACGCGATCGCTTCGAGCGTATGCAGCAGCCCGAGCGCGATGCAGATCAGCGCGATGATGCCCGTCACCTTCCGCAGTTGTTCGTGGATGTCGTCGCGGCGCACGTCGAGCGCTTCGCGAAGCCGGCGCGCGACGACCGCCAACCCGACCATCGCCGCGGTGTGCACGAGGATCGTGGTCATGCCGAGCAGGATGCCGATCGTCCAGCTTTCCATGGGAGGCCTTTGGGGTCGGGGGCGGCTGCGGGGATTGGCGGAAGATTAACACCGGGGCCGCGCAAAGGCGCGGGCGGGCGGCAACGGGTATCCGGTCGCCGCACCAGGCGTGACGTCAGGCCATGCGACGCACGATACGCAGCGCTGCCTGATTCGCGTGAACGCAGCGACCATCGACGGCTCGCAGTCGGCAGTCACGTTCAGAGGCGGAAACAAATCGGGGTTCGCCACCGGCGAACCCCGCCATCAGACCGACTTCACTTCCCCGCCGTCCATCCGCAGCGCCGAGCCCGTCATCCAGTGCGCGGCCGGCGATACGACGAATGCGATCAGTTCCGCGATCTCCTCCGGCGTGCCGTAGCGCGCGATTCCCGCTTCGACCGGAAACCGGGCCGTCGCCTCGTCGACGCTCATGCCGTGCAGCGGCGCCCAATGCTCGAGGTACGAACGCCGGCGGCCCGTCATCACCGGGCCCGGCAGCACGCTGTTGACCTGTACGCCATCGGCGATCCCGCGATCCGAGAATGCCTTCGCGAGCGCAACGATCGCCGCATTGATCGTGCCGACCGCCGCATACGGCGCCTTCGGGAACAGCGCGGAGTTGCCGGACATCAGCACGACCGAGCCCGCGCTTGCCTTCAGCGACGGCCACGCGGCAATCGTCAGCCGCCGCGCGCCATGCAGCTTCAGCGCCAGGCCCTGCTCCCACTGTTCATCGGTCATCTCGAACACGTCGATCTGCGGCACCGCACCCGCGATGTTCAGCAGTGCGTCGATCCGGCCGAACGCGGCGAGCGTGTCGTCGACCACGCGCGGCGCCGCCTCCGGCGCCGCGAGATCGACGTCGATCACGAGACATGCGGCGCCGGCCGCTTTCACGTCGATCGCGGTCTGCTCGAGATTCGCGCGGTTGCGCGCGACGAGCGTGATCGCGTCGAAATCCCGCGCGAGCCGGATCGCGGTCGAACGCCCGATCCCCTGGCTCGCGCCGGTCACGATGGCCACTCTGTCGGACATGATGTTTCTCCTGGGTCGGAACGGATCAGCGAGCGAGGAATGCCGACATCGCCGCGGCGATCTCCGCCGCATGCGTTTCCAGCGCGAAGTGGCCGGTGTCGAAAAACCGCACGTCGGCGTCCGGGAGGTCGCGCCGGAACGCCAGCGCGCCGGCCGGCAGAAAGAACGGATCGTTCTTCCCCCACACGGCGAGGAACGGCGGCCGGTGCGTGCGGAAGTATTCCTGGAACGCCGGATACAGCGCGACGTTGCTTCGATAGTCACGGAACAGGTCGAGCTGGACCTCATGGGCACCGGGCCGGCTCAGGTAGTAGTCGTCGAGCGAATAGCCGTCGGGCGACACCGCGCCCGGATCGGGCGTGCCGTGCGTGTACTGCCAGATCGTCGTGTCACGTGCGAGCAGCGCGCGCAGCGCATCCCGGTTCGCGGGCGACGGATCGTGCCAGTACGCGCGGATCGGGTTCCAGCCGTCGCTCAAGCCTTCTTCGTATGCGTTGCCGTTCTGCGACACGATCGCGGTGATTCGCTCGGGATGCCGCAGCGCGAGCCGAAAGCCGGTCGGCGCGCCGTAGTCGAACACGTACACCGCGAAGCGATCGAAGCCGATCACTTCCGTGAAGCGCTCGATCACGTTCGCGATGTGGTCGAACGTGTACGTAAAAGCGTCCCGACCGGGCATGTCCGACTGCCCGAAGCCGGGCAGATCCGGCGCGACGATGTGGAAGCGGTCGGCCAGCGCCGGGATCAGGTCGCGGAACATGTGGCTCGCGCTCGGGAAGCCGTGCAGCAGCAACAGCTTCGGCGCGCCGGGCAGCGCGGACTCGCGGTAGAACACGTTGAAGCCGTCGACGTCGGCGCGACGGTAGGTGATGGCAGGCATGGTCTGTCTCCTTGGGGAACAGGGTTCGGAGAATGTGAACGGACGTCAGCGGGCAGCAATCGACCGGAGCGCGTCGACGATCACGTCGGTCACGATGTCGGGCGCAGTCACGATCGGCGTGTGATCGACTGCGTACGAACTCACGCGTGCCTTCATGCGCTCTGCGGTGAATCGTTGCGTGGCGGGATCGATCATCCGGTCCTGCTCGGCGATCAGGAACCAGCTCGGACGGTCCCGCCACAGCGGCCGCCCAACCGCCTCGCCGATACACGCGGCCGCAATCGGGCGCTGCACCGCCGCGAGCACCGCCAGTTGCTGCGGGCTCGCGTGCTGCGCGAAAGCCCGCGGAAACGCATCCGTCGGCAGCCAGATGAAGCCGTGCCGATCCGGCGCGAGCTGCGGCGCCTCCGGATGCGGCTCGCCGCGATGGAACACGTCGCCGACCGTTTCGCCTTCATCCGGCGCGAGTGCCGCGACATAGACCAGCCCCGCGACATTGGCCGCCCGCGTCGCCCCGATCACGGCGCCCGCATACGCGTGACCGGCCAGCACGACGGGGCCGTCGATCCGCTCGAGCACCCGGTCGAGTGCGGCGACGTCGTCGCCCAGCGAAGTCAGCGGCAACGGTGCCGCGATTGCGTTGATCCCCTGCCGCTGGAGACGCTCGATGACCGCGCTCCAGCTCGATCCATCCGCCCATGCGCCGTGCACAAGCACGGCGCTCACGTTGCCGTTCGACATGTCCCGCTCCTTTGAGAAAGGTGAATGGCGCACAAAAGTAACCTCATAAATTCACTCAATCAGGTTACTCACCACATCCGTAACTTGTCAAGTCTGTTTTTAGTGGTTACGATGTGTCGTCACCCTCGCCTGCTTCCCTCGGTCATGGACTACCTTCCGATTCCCGCGATCTTCGTCGCCGACGCGCCCGGCCTCGATTTCCTGAACTCCGTCGCAACGCCGGTGGATCAGGAAGTGGACTGGATACGGGACGGCGAAGGCTTGCTGGCGTGGCTGGAACAGGCCGGCATGGTGCCGGCCGACGCGCTCGCGGCACTCCGCGCGCAGTCGACGCCGGCCGAACTCGACGCGGTCGCGGCGCAGGCGCGCGCGCTGCGCGAGTGGTTCAGGGTGTTCGTTCGCGCGCGGAAAGGACGGCCGCTGGCTGCCTCGGACCTGGGCGAACTCGAGCGGCTGAACACGTTGCTGGAGCGTGACGAGCGATACGAAGAACTGGTCGTGGACGAGGCGAATGGTTTCGCGCTTCGGGAAAAGCGGCGCTGGCGATCGCCGGAGTCGCTGCTGATGCCGATCGCGCAGGCGCTCACGAAGCTCGTGTGCGACGAGGACTTCACGTATGTGAAGGCATGCGAAGGCCCGCGGTGCACGCTGATGTTCGCGGATCACACGCGCGGGCACGCGCGGCGGTGGTGCAGCATGGCGATTTGCGGCAATCGTGCGAAAGCGGCCGCGCATCGGAAGCGGATGAAGGAGCGGGGGTAACGTGGTGCGGCCGGAGCCGCCCATCGAGCGATGCCCGTTTATCGGTGAGGAGCCGCCGGCAACCTGACGTACGAAGTGCAGCGCTTTACTGCTTCACACGAACCCGGCCACATGGTCCTGCACCCGGACCAGGGCGAATTTTATTGAGCCGGAATCTCGCGCTGGCCCTCCCGGCTCCGGGAACCGGGAGAGTATCGAGCGACGACGGTATGCCTGGCTCGACTCTACCGGCCCGCTCAGGCGAAGACGAAGTACTTGCGCACCGTTTCCACCACTTCCCAGGTCCCTTTCATGCCGGGTTCGATCACGAACACGTCGCCGGCCTTCAGGTGCACCGCCTCCTCGCCTTCCGGCGTGATGATGCAATAGCCGTCGAGGAAGTGGCAGTACTCCCATTTCTCGTAATTCACCTCGAACTTGCCCGGCGTGCAGATCCAGGTGCCCATGATCTTGCTGCCGTCCTTCGAGAGGTAGGCGTTCAGGTTCACGGTGTGCGGATCGCCGCCGATGCGCTTCCACTTGGTCGCGTCAAGGACCGGCGTCGGGCAGGTTTCGCGCAAAACGGTGATGAAATCGGACATGTCAGCTCCAGACTAACGATCGTGTAAGAGAGGCCTGTCACGTTAGTTCGAAAGCGTTGTCCGGACTTGTATGCTTCCGACACCGACTCGTCCATTTTCGACACGGGCTTGTGTGCGGGCGCACCGCCCGTTCGTTCGGCGCCGCGTTGCGCCGGCGGAGCGATTCCGGCCGCTCCTTTGTTCACGACCATTCCCGGTGGCGCCATCGCGCCTCCCTCGAGCGATGCAGGCGCCGAAGCCACCGCCCAAAACAGCCCCCTTGCCACATCTCGGCCAAACCCTGTAGAATTGCGCGTTCTGCGGGCGTCGTATAATGGCCATTACCTCAGCTTCCCAAGCTGATGACGTGGGTTCGATTCCCATCGCCCGCTCCACTTTCCGGCTGCATCGCAGCCAGCGCATGAGCCGCCTCGTCGAAGGCGGCTTTTTTGTACCATGTGCCGGTTCCCCCGGCCCCTGCTGCGCGCAACGGGCCCTCGCCCGCAACCGAGCCTTTCTCTGTCACCGATGATGCACGACGATCCGAACGAAGCCGGCCTGCCGCCGCACGACGACGCCATTCCCGATGAAGCCGCCGAAGGCGCCGACGCAGTCAATCCGCTGCACCACCGTCGCATTCGCAGCTTCGTGACGCGCGCCGGCCGTGTGTCGACCGGCCAGCGCCGCGCGATGGACGAACTCGGCCCGCGCTTCGTGGTGCCGTACGCGCCGGAGCTGCCCGACTGGAATGCCGTGTTCGGCCGCAGCGCGCCGCGCATCCTCGAGATCGGCTTCGGGATGGGCGCATCGACCGCGGAAATCGCCGCGAACCGCCCCGGCGACGACTTCCTCGGCGTCGAAGTGCACGAACCGGGCGTCGGCGCGCTGCTGAAGCTGATCGGCGAGCAGGATCTGTCGAACATCCGCATCATCCAGCACGACGCGGTCGAAGTGCTCGAGCACATGCTCGCGCCGGAAAGCCTCGACGGCGTGCACATCTTCTTCCCCGATCCGTGGCACAAGGCGCGCCACCACAAGCGCCGGCTGATCCAGCCGCCGCTCGTCGCGCATCTCGCGTCGCGCCTGAAGCCCGGCGCGTACATTCACTGCGCGACCGACTGGCAGAACTACGCGGAGCAGATGCTCGAAGTGCTCGGCGGGGAGCCGACGCTCGAAAACACGGCCGCCGACTACGCGCCGCGCCCCGACTATCGCCCGGTGACGAAGTTCGAACGGCGCGGGCTGCGGCTCGGCCACGGCGTGTGGGACCTGGTGTTCCGCAAGCGCGCAGGCTGAGCCCTCCCGCTGCGGCGGCGCACGCCGCCCCGCCGCGGACAAGAAAAAGCCCGACCGGCCTATGCCGATCGGGCTTTTTTCATGTGCGGCGCGCTGGCTTTCGTGTTCGCGTCACGCCCAGTTCAGCCAGCCGCTGTACCCGACCAGCAGCACGAACAGCCCGAACGCGATCCGGTACCACGCGAACACCGTGAAATCGTGCGACGCGACATAGCGCAGCAGCCAGCGCACGCACACGAACGCGCTGACGAATGCCGCGACGGCGCCCAGCACGAACAGGCCGAGCGAATCGACGGTGAACGCCTGCCAGTCCTTGACGGTTTCATAGAGCGTCGCGCCGAAGATGATCGGAATCGCGAGGAAGAACGAGAATTCGGTGGCCACGCGCCGGTCGAGGCCGAACAGCATCCCGCCGATGATCGTCGAACCCGAGCGCGACATGCCGGGAATCAGCGCGAAGCATTGCGCGATACCGACCTTGAGCGCGTCGAGCGGTGTCAGTTCATCGACCGACATCACGCGCGGCGGCTCGCGGCGTTCGCGCTGCCGCGCCTCGGCCCACAGGATGATCGCGCCGCCCACGACGAGCGCGAACGCAACGGGTACCGGGGAAAACAGCACGGCCTTGATCTTCTTCTCGAACAGGAGGCCGAGTGCGATCGCGGGAATCGTCGCGATCACGACGTTCAGCGTGAAGCGCCGCGCATCAGGCCGGCTCGGCAGCCCGGACACGATGGACGCGATCCGTTGCCGGTATTCCCAGCAGACCGCGAGGATCGCCCCGAACTGGATCACGACGTCGAACGTCTTCGCATGTGAATCGTTGAAATTCAGGAAGCTGCCCGCGACGATCAGGTGACCGGTACTCGACACCGGCAGGAATTCCGTCAGCCCCTCGACGACGCCGAGGATCAAAGCCTTGCAGATCAGGATCCAGTCCATCCGTGGCCCAACTCCGAAATGGTCGAATGAATGGGCCACTCTTCCGCGCGCGGCCCCCCTCCGGCCGAGCGCGGTTCGTCGTCACTTTTCGACGATCGCCACACGTATGCCGTTTGTAAGAATCGTAATTGTACCGGGTTCGTAGTTCACCCCGGCAAATTGCAGTTGTTCGGGCTTGAACGTGTAGATCGGATAGTTGGTCAGCAACTGCGTCGCGAGCAGGCCGGCGGCCGCGCCGACCTGCTGCGCGTACATCTGCGCGTCGCCGTCGAGCGCGAGGCTGTCGACGGCCGGCGACCTCAGCACGACCGAGCGGCTCGGTGCGTCGTAAGCCAGCTGACCCGACACGGTGAACTTGCCGCTGACGGGCGCGCGCAGGAACGGGCTCACGAAATGCGCGTCGAGCTGCACGGCGACGCGGTTCTGGTCGGGCAGCAGGTTAACGGCCGGGTTCGCAAGCGACACGTCGACGACCTGCGCGACCGTCTTCTGGTACGGGAACTTGCGCGCGACGGCTTTCTGCACGTCACCGCGCGAGAACGTGTAGTGATCGGGGATGAACGGGAACGTCGACGCGCACGCAGCGAGCGAGAGCGTCACGCCGATGGCGCCGACGGTTGCGGCGAGAAAACGGCGCCGACCGGGCGCGCAAGGTGCGGTCATGCTGAACACTCTCCTGGTTACGACGGCCGCGTCGCGGCCTCGAGGCGCGTGAGCCACGCGAGCGCGTCGTCGCGCGACGCGCCGCACATGTCCGCGGCCGGCTGATCGGCAGCGGGGCGGGGAGGGAAAGAGGTTAGTACTCGGCATAGATTTGGGGTGTCGCCGTATTGTTAAAAAAACAATTATGATACTATGTGACCATCCGCGCCGTCGC
>NZ_JAAGPB010000269.1:0-11896 GCF_017104585.1 Burkholderia sp. Ac-20392 | reverse complement strand
CGAGCACGGCCTGCGCCGTGTCGTAACCGGCATCCTCGAAGCCCGGCAACTGCGCAACGGCGTCGATGCCGGCCAGTTCCTTCAGCACGAACAGCATGTCCTTGACGGGGGCGTTATAGCTCATGGTCGATGTTCCAATCAGACGGGGTATGAGGGGCGCTATGGAGCGAGAGGCGGGAAAACCGGCTCAGGCCCGGGCGACGACGTGAGGCATCGTAATGCCACGGCGGGTGATTTCTATTGTCATATCCGGCCCATGTGGTGACAAAATCGGCCACGGGATGTGGGGGTGAGGCGGGAAAATGCCGGCTGGGTGCGGGTTTGGCCGGTACCGACTTTTATTATTCATACAAATCGGCGAGCAATCGGCGTGCCCTGCCGAAGCTATCCGGCTGAGCCATTGCGGCACGAAGTGAATGCGCTGCATCGCCTCGACCGCGAACGGCGGAAAACCGCGCCGGGGCAATCACCATGACCCGGTCGACCCACGACACATCCGACTCATCTCCTCCCGGAGTTCGCGCTTGCGCGTGCGTTTTGTCGGCCGGTTCAACCCGGGTCAGCTTGTTCCATGGGCGCCCCTCGATCCTCGACAAGCACATCGGAAGTCGAGTTCTGCAGAACATTCAAAGCAGAACACGCCCCATTCGTTCATGGTGCGAATTTTAACGGGGTCGCATGGATTGGATCCCGTGCAGGCAGACGTACCGGACGTTCGTATGCGGCGGCATCGAAAAGGACTCTGTTACCGAAGAAATATCAGACAAGAATCGATCTCGTTAACACCGATTGTGTAAATTCATTTACACAATAAGAATTCGTGTAAATTAATTTACACAGTCATGGTGAGCGCATGCCAACCGATGTGACGACCGCTTCAATCGATCCGGATGAGCCGCCTGGTGACGAGGCAATGGAGTCGCGCATTGCACGCTTGATGCCGACGCTGACTCCGGCACATCGGCGCGTGGCGGAATTCGTGCGAACGAATCTCGTCCGCGCGGCAACGATGCGAATCGACGAATTCGCTGCCGCGGTCGACGTGTCGGTCGCCACCGCCAACCGGTTTGCGCGTGCGCTCGGCTTCGATGGTTATCCGCATTTTCGGACGAGTCTGGTTCCTGACCTCGAGGCAATCTTTGCACCGGTCGAGCGCTTGCGCAGCGCCCTTGAATCAGAGGCGCCCGGGGCCCAGGCGCTGGGTACTGCGCTGGCGCGCGAGGCGGAAAACATCGAAGCGTGTTTCCGTGCACTGGATCCGCATGCCTGCGATCTGGCCGTGAAAGCCATCGTGGACGCCGACCGGGTTTTCATTCTCGGGTATGGCTCCAGCGGTTATCTCGCAAGCTTGATGGAACACGGGCTGATTCCCTACCGGAACAACGTGCGGGCACTGTCGACGGGAGGCGGGCCGGAGCATGCCGCACGCCTCCTTTTCGATGTCACGGCACGTGACCTGGTCATCGCGATTGCCTTTCCCCGTTATGTGCGCGACACGATCACACAGGCGGAACGTGCGCATCAGCAGGGTGCCCGGCTGCTTGCCCTGACGGATAGTCCGGCGTCGCCACTGGCAGGGTTTGCAGACGCCTCATTGTTCGTCAACGCAAAACGACAACTCACGGCGTGCTCCAACGCGACGATCCTCGCGCATATCGAAGCACTGTGCGATGCCGTTGCCCGTTGCATGCCAAAGTCCGCAGCTTCGTCGAAGAGGATGACCGAGTTTGCAATGCCCTGGATTTATCAATCCGGGCGCAATTGAGGAAGGTGCCGACGAGAGGCGCCGGCAGGTGTTTCATCACGGTTGCGTGATCGTTGCTCGTCTGAGCGAAGGAGGTGGATTCCGGGAAGCGAACTCGAAATTGTCGACATTACCGGTGCCAGGAACACATCGCTACTGCATTCCCGATGATCGGGACTGACGATATCGGAAACAGTAGCCGCCAGCGGGTAGCTCAAGCATCGTGCATGCAGGGCCGCGCGAGAATTTCCCGCGCAGAACTCTCGAGGGGGAGGCTGCCCGGGCTTCATGCCGCTCACTCGATCGTGGCGGAAGATGGGCTGGTTGTGATCATGGCACACGGGCGTTCGAACAGAATAAGGCGGAAAGCCACGCATGTCGGACGCGCTATTTTTCAATAGAGCAAAGCGTAGAGTGAATCGGTAGACGAATGGGGCTGCACGTGTCGATGCGTGACGGTTGCCCGGATCTCCGAAAATTTGAAACGCAGGCACGAGACTGTGTGGTGACGCAATGGACATCTTGTTAGTGGAAAACGATCCTCTTCAGGCAAACGTTTTCGAAAATGCAATACGAAATCTGGATAGGGAGATATGCAAAGTGCGTGATGGCCAGCACGCCGTGCAGTTTCTCCGGACTCAGCGTGTTGAGCTGGTTGTGCTTGACTGGCATTTACCCAGCATGAGCGGTCTGGAAGTATTGCGCTGGATACGCGCGAATCTCGGCGACGAACCTACCGTGCTGTTTCTGACCGCCCGGGTTCTCGAAGCGGACGTCGTTGCCGCGCTCGACGCGGGGGCCGACGAGTACATCGTGAAGCCGTTTCGGGAAATCGAACTTGCTGCGCGCGTCAAGGCGTTGCTGCGTCGATACGGTCACGGACGGAAGCAGGCCGACCTGACCCGGGTGGGTGCCTACGTACTGGATCCGACGATGAAGAGCGTGTCGCTTCGTGATGAGACGGTCGATTTGACGGAGAAGGAGTTCGCGTTGGCAAAATGCCTGTTCGACAACGTCGGCAGGGTCATTTCCCGAGATACGCTCGAGGCACTCGCGTGGGGGAGGCCGCTCGACGGCTCGTCGAGGAGCCTCGATACTCACGTGTATCGACTTCGGCAAAAATTGACGCTTCGTCCGGAAAACGGCTTCCGTTTGAGTGCCGTGTACACGCACGGCTATCGGCTCGACGAGGTCGACGGCGCGTCTCCGGCGACCTCGAAGGAGAGCGGGCAGCGAGAAATGCCGAAGGAAGCAAATTCGGTAGTGAAGCCCGAGGCGGTCCATGCGGCGTGAAACGCCTTAGTGCCGGAACCGGGCGTGACCGAACGGCACCTCGAAGCGAAAACCGCGCGACGACGAATTGACGGAAAGAGGCGATTTGTCGTCGCCCGGCCGGCTTGAATCACGCAATTCCGGGCAGTGTCGGGGCCAAGGTCGAGTCACTGCGGCAGATCGCTCCGCTGTTTGATCGGGACCATTCCCCGGTACAACGGATTCTTGCGGAAACGAGCGGAATACAACCAAGGCAACGGCACCGTTCGAAATTGGCGCTGACCTTTGCCGAGCGGGGTAAATCTCGCGAACACTCGTAGCCGCTCTAATAGTCAGCGTGCATGCCGTGTCCGCGCGCCGACCAGAACAGTGCCCATCGTGCTGCGGATGCAATGATATGGGCCTTGTACGCCGGACAATCCTCGACAGGGCCAAGCTCCTGATTGTCCGCAGGATACGCGCGCATGTTCAGGACATGTGCCACGCCATGCGTTTCCGCATAGCTGCTGGCGCAGTTCATCAGCCGACGGCCGTAATCGGCGAGTTGATCCGGGAGATGATTAAGCCAGGCTTCGTCGAACAAGCGCTCGCCCAGCGCATCCTCGCAATCGCGCAGGAACTGTGCGCGGAAACTCCATCGTTCCCACTCGCCACCGAGCGAGGCGTTGCTGTAGAAAGGTAGCCCGTCGCTATCGGGCAGCAGTGCCATCACCCAGTAGCCATGGAACGACCGGACCCATTCCTCAATCGTCGGTGGCTTGTTTGGCGCGCCTTCGTACCGGGATCGTATCCAGTTATCGGCCTCAGGGTCGTAGCCAACGCGCGGCGGCCTCAAGGTCTCGTAGGGCGAGATCTGGATCTCGAAAAAGCGCTGACGCACTTCTTCCTGTCGGGCATTGTCGATCGGAGCGAAGGTAAACGGCACAGGCTGCATCCAGTCATTGGCCGTTCCAAGTTGGCCGAGCCGACAGTAAAACTCTTCTTCCGCCGCCGGCCTGGCTTTACCAAGCGGATTCCAGTCAAGTCCCATACCCCGCCCGCCTCTTGTCATCTCAGTTTCAAAACGCCTGAGCCATCTAGCCGCTCCCCCTGCCACTTGCAAGTTCCGCATGCAATGGCATGGGTTCATCCGCCTGCCGGTTCAGGACCTTCGTCGTCAGTCCACGCAATTTCCCGGCGCTGTCTTTCAGATAGTTTCAGCGTTTTCCCTCCGGCGTGCGTCATGATGACGCCGGTCATGATGGTCTCACCGAAGTCGCATTGCACGAACGAGGATTGACGCAAGTCGGCAAACGAAAGATCGGCCCCAGTAAATCTGACTCTTTCGAAAAAACTGGCGCGCAGGTCGCTACGCGTCAGTATGGCGTTGGAAAAATCAACATCGATGAAATCGTTCCAGCATAGGTTGGATTCGGTGAGTTCGGTATTGGAGAAACGAACACCGTTGATTTCAGAACGCCCGAAAAAGGTGCGAGGCAAGGTGAGGTTTGACAGGTCTTCGCGGTCGCCAAGAAATATGCGGAAGAAGCTGACACCCAAGGGCTCCTCATCGTCGGCCTGTGGCAGGTGATCGGGTATCGGCGGGATGCTGTCCGGATCGAGGTGGCGTTCCTGGAGGCGCCGGCAAGATTCTTCGTAGCTCAGTCTTGTCATGACTCGGGGAGAAATTCGGATTTTCGTATGCGAAGCAGATTAGGATGAGTAACAGGAGGCACCGATATCTCATCGGGAATATGCGCGGCCCCAAGACGTCCACCCCGAACAATGCACGTGTTTTCAGACCTCTTCCACACATTTCCAACGATTCAGCCAATTGAATCGGGTGTCTCAAACAATCGTCAGCCGCGGCTGGACCGCTGAGAGACAGGGGTTGATCGCGACGGTTCCGCATGAGCGCTTTCTGGCTGTCTGCAGGGTAGATCCGCCGTCTCTGTTTCATTGCCCCCTCGCTGCCATGCAGCCTCAAGTGTGTTGCATTGACGGGTTGAATCCGCAGTCGGCAGCCGCCGCCCCCTACTTCACCGCCACCAACGGCCCGACAAACGCCTCGAAGTGCGGCAACCAGATCGGTATCGCCTCCTTGACCGAGAACATCCCGTGGCCGTTGCTGCCGAACGCCGGTTCAACAATCATCTGCCCGCGCCCACCCGCCCCCTGAAACGCGGCAAACCACGTCGCCACCACCTCCGGCGCGAAATACTTGTCGTTCTGCACGTAATGCCAAAGCACCGGCACCCGCGTCGTGCTTGCGAAATGCCCGATCGTGTCGGCCATCTGCTTCGGATCGCACGGCATGCCGGGATGAGTCGTCGGGTTCCCCCCACGCCCACCCGAGAAGTTCACCACTGCAACCACCCCTTGCGGCGCATAGCTCGCCGCCGCCAACGACGCAAAACCACCCGCTGATTGCCCGACCAGCACGATGCGGTTTCGATCCACCTGCGGCAACGTCTGCGCATACCGTACCGCCGCGAGCACATCGCGGGCGGCCTGCTGGCCCGCGGCAAGGTAATCGGGATGCCGGCACGAACCCGCATCCTCTTCGTCGACCCCGCCCGTCGCCCCATACCCACGACGGATCGGCACGATGACCGCGAAACCGAGCTGCACGAACGTCCGGATCTGCGGCAACGCGCGGTATCTGCGCACCTTCGGCCGGTCGCGCGGATCGGGCGGGCTGCCGTGGCTCAGCACGATCAGCGGAAAGGGGCCGGGGCCGTCCGGCATGTAGGTGGTGGCGACGATGTCCCGCGTGCTCGCCCCTTCATCGACCGGGACCTTGACGACGGTTTCATGCAGATCCGGCGCGATGGCCGTGTCGTCGAGCGCCGTCGCCGCACAGCCGACGACGGAAGCGATCAACGCGCCCGAGATCAGCACCCGGCACAAGCGGATGGCCATCTGCTTTCGACGAACGACGATGCTCATGGGTGATCTCTCCACGAATCCGCAGCCGACGCGACGGCCCACGCTGCCGCGACGCATACGGCGAAGGCGTCAGTGTATCCGGGCAGCGGCGCGGTCGGGCCAGTCGCACGTGCGCAGCCCACACCCACACCGCAACAACCCCACCCGCCGTCCGATCACCACCGGTAACTGACATCCCCCGTCACCATCAACCGCGTGCCATAGAAACACCCACCCGCCGAAAAGCACGACGACACATAAGTCCGGTCGAACAGGTTGTTCACGTGCGCGGCAACGCGCCACCCCTTCCACGCGGGCCGTTCAACGCCAAGGTCATACGACAGCCCAAGATCGAACAGCACGACAGCCGGCACATCGAACGTATTCACGTTGTCGCCCGCACTGCGCCCGACATAACGCACACCACCACCCACCTTCAACCCGCGCAACCCGGGCCGATCGACCGCATAGTCCAGCCACAGCGACGCGAGATGGCGCGGCACCGCCGCCACGCGCTTGCCAACGACGGTCGGATCCGTATCGGCCTGAACCGTCGTATCGAGATACGTGTACGCGGCGATCACATCCAGTTGCTTCCACACGCGCGTACGCCCTTCCAGTTCGATCCCGCGTGATCGCACCTCCCCCGTCTGCACGCTGAAGAACGGATGCTCGGGATCGGCGGTCAGGACATTGCGCTGGCGAATATCAAACGCCGCGATCGACGCGTTCTGCAGACGATCCGGCGACTGATAGCGCAGCCCGACCTCGAACTGCTTCGCCTTCGTCGGCGTGAACGGCTGACCATCGAAACGCGTGCCGAGCGCCGGCTCGAATGAGGTCGAATAGCTCATGTACGGCGCAAAGCCACTATCGAACAGATAAACCGCCCCCGCGCGCCCCGTGAACGCCCGCGTACTCTGCCGCACGCTCGCGGACCGGAGCAGGTCATCGGTCGTCGTGCGCGACCACTCCTCACGCCCGCCGAGCGTAAAGACCCACCGATCCCAACGCACCTGATCCTGCAGATAAACGCCGATCCGGTCAGGCGTCTGACGCGTCTGCTGCGCGACCGGCGGCACGGCAAACGGCTGCCCGTAATCGGGCGCACGCGTATCGAGCGGAGGCGCCGCGCCGAAGCCCGACCCAACGAGATTCGCCACCGCATGCTCATACGACAGGCCGGCCAGCACCGTATGCTCGACCGGCCCCGTCATCACGCGCATCTCGGCCTGGTTGTCGAGTGCGAGATGGTTCACGTGCTCGCGCGACCAGGACAACGAACGGTTCAGCACGCCCGGCGACAGATATGGCGCGATGAAATTGACGGCCGCGCCCGCGAAGTCGACATCGAGGTGCGTATAGCGCACGTTCTGCCGGACCTTCCACGTCGAGTTGAAACGATGCTCGAACGCATAGCCGATCATTGCCTGCGTGCGGTCGTACGTATCGAATCCAGGCAGCCCCGGAAAGAAGTGCGTCGGAATCCGCCGTCCCGAATCCGGCCAAAGCGTACCGACGGCCGGCAGCCAGCCCGCGAAGTTGTTGTGCGGATCGCGCTGGAACGACCCCAGCAGCGTGAAACTCGTATCGGCATTCGGCTGCCACGTCACCGACGGCGCGACGACGATCCGCTGCTGCCGCGAATAATCGATCTGCTCGTCCGCGCGACGCGCGAGGCCGTCGATCCGGTAGCGCCACGTGCCGTCCTTCGTCACCGGCCCGCTGAAATCGAATGCAAGCTGCCCGCGATCGCGGTTGCCGGTCTGCACGGCGAGCAGGTGCTGCGCATCGCGCGTCGGCCGCTTGCTGACCATGTCGACGATGCCGCCGGGGCTCGCCTGCCCATACAGCACTGACGCCGGGCCGCGCAACACGTCGATGCGTTCGAGCGTCCACGGATCGACGACGCTCGCGGCCCAGTTCACGCCTTTCGGCAACGGCAGGCCGTCGAGCATCTGCGGATTGATCGCCGCCGCCGCGAAGCCGCCGAAGCCGCGCAGGAACACGCTCTCGAGCACGCCGCCGGGGCGCGAATCCGCGTAGGCGCCCGGCGTGTAGCGCAGGCTGTCGCCGACGCTATGCACGTCCTGCCGGTCCATCTGTTCGCGCGTGATGACCGACAGGCCCTGCGGCACCTCGACGATCGCCGTGTCGGTCTTGGTGCCCGCGCGCGACACGTCGGCCGCGATGCCCTGCACCGGGCCGACGCCCGTCTCGCGTCGCCCATCGACGACGATCGGCGCGAGCAGCGGCGCATCTGACGCGGGCTCGCCCGCATCCGGCGCATCCTGCGCCGAAACAGCAACCGGCATCGCGGTCGCGCAGGCCAGTACGGCCGCCCAGCCCGGCACGCGCCGCAACGCCGCGCGCGGCAACGGAAATCCTGGCCGCGCACGGCGGCCGGTGTGTGATTGATTCATCTCGGGTTATCCGGAAAGCGGAGACGGACGTCGGCGGATACGCCGCGCCGTTAAGCAGGGAGACGGGCCGCTCATGCAACGGCGACCTCGACTGAACAGCGAATAGGAATCATTTACGTCGACGCGGCGCGGGTAAATGCCGGTGGACGCAATCGACGAATGTGCGGCGCGCATTGATCGGCCGCGGGTTTATTCGTCTGACGTTAAACAAAATGTCACGTTTGAATATCGTTATCCTGAACGACCAAACGAATGATCGGATGATAGGATAGCGACACCCTCTAGTTTCAAGCGAAACACGCAATGTCAAGCCTGCCCCCGGCCACCCGACACTCGCTCGTCGATTCGGCGATCGAGATCCTCAAATCCAATATCACTTCCGGCATCTGGCGCGTCGGTCAGCGCATTCCGACCGAACTCGATCTCGCGAAGCAGCTCGAGGTCGGGCGCAACACGGTGCGCGAAGCGGTTCGCACGCTTGCGTATTCCGGCGTGCTCGAAGTGCGCCAGGGCGACGGCACCTATGTGCGCCGCAATGTCGATCCGGCCGAGACGATGCGCGACGTCGATCGCGCCGCGCGCAGCGACCATCTCGAACTGCAGTGCATGCTCGAAACGGAATGCGCGCGCTACGCGGCGCGCCGGCGCACCGACGAGGATCTCGCGACGCTGCGCAAGCTGCTGAAGGCACGCGGCGAGCGTGAAGCGTCGCGCGACGTGAAGAAGTTCGTCGAGCGCGACCGCGCGTTTCACATCGCCGTGGCCGCCGCCTCGCACAATCACGCGCTGGAAGCGCTGTATCGCTATTTCTCGGGCTCGATCCTCGCGAACGTCGAGGACATCCTCGTCGAACTCGACGAGGCCGAGATTCCCGAGCCGGACATGCGGGCGCACCAGGCCGTGCTCGACGCGATCGAACAACGCGACGAGAACAAGGCGGTTCGCGCGACGCTCGCGATCCTCAAGCCGCAGATGACCTGGCTCGAAACCCGCGAGACGCCGGCCGCCTGACGCGCCCGGCCCGCCAGGTACACACTAGGCGGCGACGGCCTCGATCACGT
Source organism: Burkholderia sp. Ac-20392 (assembly GCF_017104585.1). Lineage (NCBI taxonomy): Bacteria > Pseudomonadati > Pseudomonadota > Betaproteobacteria > Burkholderiales > Burkholderiaceae > Burkholderia > Burkholderia sp. Ac-20392. The sequence continues at coordinate 2,489 of NZ_JAAGPB010000269.1, read as the reverse complement.
CGATCTGCCCGTCCGGTGCGGAGCGAACTCCGGCGGGCCGCCAGCCGGCGGCGGCGAGCAGCGCGTCGTATTCGTCCCGCGTGCGCTCGCGGCCGCTGCCCCAGCACATCATGTGGATGTCGTAGAGCTTCGAGAAATGCGCGACGCCCGGAGCCGGTACGACCCGTTCGATCACGAACACGCGCGCGCCGTCCCGCGCGCTTGCGCGCGCCTGCTTGAGGATCGCCACGCACTCGTCGTCGTTCCAGTCGTGCAGGATCAGCTTCAGCAGGTAGACGTCGGCCGCCGGCACCGCATCGAACATGTTGCCGCCCGCCTTGCTGCAGCGTGCGCTCACGCCCATCCGCTGCGCCCAGTCATCCGCATCGCCGTCGATCACTTCCGGCAGGTCGAACACGACGCCGGTCAGCGACGGGAACCGCCTTAGCAGGCTGCACAGCATGTGCCCCTGGCCGCCGCCGATGTCGCACGCATGCGTGCCTTGCGCGAACGTGACGTCGCGCAGCGCATCGACGACCTGTTCCGACTGCACGGTCGAGAAGCTCGACATCGCACGCTTGAAATCGGTCCGGTAGCGTTCGTGGTCCTTCGCATAATCGAACGCCATCGCGCCGAACTCGCGCACGAAGCCGTTCTGCTGCCCCTCGCGCACCATGTCGGGCAGGTGCGCCCAGATCGCGTAATGCTCGGGCCCTTCCTGCAGCAGCACGAAATCGCGCAGCGTGCTCGGGGCATCCGCATGCAGCAGCGCCCCCGACGCGGTGGCCCGGAAGCCGCGGCGCGTGTCCTCGTCGAGCAGGCCGAGCGACGCGAGCGCGCGCAGCAGCCGGTACAGCAGCGGCTCGTCGACGTCGAGCTTCGCCGCGAGCGCGGCCGACGACACCGGCGTGTCGGTCGTCACCGCATCGAACACGCCGAGCCGCGTGCCCGCATACAGGATCCGGCTGCGCCACCGTCCGAACAGCGTATCCAGCACCTGTTTTTCCGCATTTTCCATAAAGTACTCCTGAACATGAACCGACCGCACCGGCGCGTGACGCACCGGGCGATCGCATCGTCAATGAAGCATGCGGATCACTGCTCGTGCAGGAATTCCCGGATCGGGTAGCCGACGTGGCGCTGCGCATCGAGCGTGTAGCCGAGGATGCGGTCGCCGCGCTTGAGCTCCGTGATGTTGTGCACGCTGCCTTTCGGCCCGAGCACGCGCACGTGCCAGTCGTCCTGCGCGATGATGTTGATCGCGCGATTGGCGGCATTCTTCGCCTCGATCAGCAGCAGCGGCCGCGTCTCGACCTTCGCGCGCCCGACCACGACGCGGCGCGCCTTGCCCTGCACGTTGACGGCGAGGATCTCCGCGCCCGATTCGAGCTCGGCGAGATAGCGCGTGCGGTTGTCCGGCGCGACGACGTACGAATGGAGCGCGGCCGCGTTCACGCGGAACGGGCGCGTCGGCATGTACGGCAGCGGGTGCGTCTCGCTGCTGATGAGGATCATGCCGGTCGAATACGAGCCGACGAGGATGCCCTCGTCCTGTTCGAAGCGCGAGCAGGTATCGACGCACACGCGTTCGCCCGGCCCGAGGTGCGTGAGCCCGATGATCTCGATTTCCTCGAGCTGCAGATCTTCGACGGTGTCGCTGCAGATCGACACGAGCTGCGTGGCCTGGCCAACCTGCGTCGGCGTGACCAGCACACCCTCGGGGCCGCGCTGCAGCACGTTCAGCGTCACCTCCGCATCCTCCAGGTCGGCAACGACGGTGATCAGCTCGCCCGACGCCTGATCGGCGGCCGCCAGCAGGATCTCGAGCGGGATCTTGCTCGGGTCCTGCAGGAATTCGACGAGCAGCCACGGCGTGGTCGTCGACAGCTCGCATGCGCGCGTGAGCGTCGCCTCGCCCGTCACCTCGATGAACACGCCGATCTCGACGCCGTCCGGCACCGCGAAATCGACCGGCAGGCCATCCTTCACGAGGATGATCTGCACCTGCTCGAGCAGCGCGGCATCGGCCGGCTGCCGATCGACGACCGCGACCTTGCACGCGCTCGGCGGCAACCGCCCGGCCTGCTCCGCATCCTTCACGACGAATGCGGACACGCCGACATGCAGCGCTTCCTCGGTGATCTCGTCCGCGAGCTCGCCGATGTTGCGCAGGTCAATCCAGGAAAGCTTCTTCAAGGCCAATCTCCTTCGAAGGGGATAACGCAGGTTGAGTGACAGAATGAAACTAGCGGCTGACGGAAACGACCGAACGCGACGCGGCGGCCCTCATCCGGCAATCCACCCAGCCGGCGCCCGGTTCGTAGCCGGCAAGCCGGATACCGGGCGCGACATCGGCGAGACCGACGCGCGCGCCGTCGTCGGTCCGGAAACGCACTGCGCGGTCGCCGCGCATCACGACGCGCGTGTTCGCGCCGGATGCGCTGCGCGTGTGCAACGCAACGAGCGGCGCGGATTCGATCCGCACGCGGCCGACCACGATCGCGCGCGTG
>NZ_JAAGPB010000268.1:0-11793 GCF_017104585.1 Burkholderia sp. Ac-20392 | reverse complement strand
CGATCGCGCGGAACCGCAACCGGTCCGACGCGCGGCGGGCCTTGCGGCCCGCACCGGCGGGTACTGCTTCTATCAAGAGACTGTCCTTGCGGACAGTGTTCGAGCGGGATTCGAACCCGCCACCGGCCGGCTTTCGCCGGCTGCTCGACCTGAATGAGCTTCCGAACAATGGGCGCCCCGGGATTCGAACCCGGACGAAGCATCCTGGCGCGCGCCCGTTTGCCTTCATCTGTCCATGGCGACATGCGCTGCCGCGACGAACGAGGTTCGGCGGCGGCGCACCAGCAGGGCTTGTTGAACCCTGGCTCGTGGGCCAGCGGGACATCCGGCGCTTTCTATTTAGCGAGGAGCGTGCCAGTGGGCGTGTTTGCCCTTCGAATATTTTTTAAGATATTGAAAATAAAGGAGATTTATTTGTAATGCATGGCGAGGCGTCGATGTCTCCTGCCTCGCGTCATCAAGAAAATCCGATACAATCGGATCGCTTCTTATCCCATGAGATAAACATGCGAAAGACCGTCGCCATTGGTTTTCTCGGCACCGTGCTCGACCAGGGCGGCCGCGCGCCGCGCCGTTACCGCAAATGGCGGCCGACGATTTCGCTGTGCGAGCAGCCCGACCTGCCGATCGACCGGCTCGAACTGCTGCATTCGCTGGACTACACGCGTCTCGCCAACCAGGTGCGGGACGATCTCGCGCGACTGTCGCCGCACACCGACGTGCGGCTCACGCCGGTCACGCTCCACGATCCGTGGGATTTCGAGGAGGTCTATGCGACGCTGCACGACTACGCGCGTGCGTATCCGTTCGACCTCGAACGCGAGGATTACCTGATCCACATCACGACCGGCACGCACGTCGCGCAGATCTGCTGGTTCCTGCTGGCGGAAGCGCGCTACCTGCCCGCGCGACTCGTGCAGACGGGGCCGCCGAAGCAGACCGACGAGGGGCCGAGCGGGCCGGGCACGATATCGGTGATCGATCTCGACCTGTCGCGCTACAACCGGATCGCGCAGCGCTTCACGCGCGAGCGCGACGAAACGGTGTCGTTCCTGAAGGCCGGCATCGCGACCCGCAACGCGCGCTTCAATGCACTGATCGAACAACTGGAGCGCGTGGCCGTGCGTTCGCGCGCGCCGATGCTGCTGGTCGGGCCGACGGGCGCCGGCAAGTCGTTTCTCGCGAAGCGCGTGTACGAGCTGAAGCGCGGCCGCCATCGGCTCGCAGGCTCGTTCATCGAGATCAACTGCGCGACGCTGCGCGGCGACGCGGCGATGTCGACGCTGTTCGGCCACGTGAAGGGCGCGTTCACGGGAGCGCAGTCGGCGCGTGCCGGCCTGCTGCGCGCGGCGGACGGCGGCCTGCTGTTTCTCGACGAGATCGGCGAACTCGGGCTCGACGAACAGGCGATGCTGTTGAAGGCGATCGAGGAGAAGCGCTTCCTGCCGGTCGGCGCGGACGTCGAGGCGACCAGCGATTTCGAGCTGATCGCGGGCACGCACCGCGACCTGCGGCAGATGGTGGCGGCCGGCACGTTCCGCGAGGATCTTTACGCGCGGATCAACCTGTGGACGTACGAACTGCCGGGGCTGGCCGAGCGCCGCGAGGACATCGAGCCGAACCTCGAATTCGAACTCGACCGTTTTGGCCGCGAGCAGGGCGAGCAAGTGCGGTTCAACGTCGAGGCGAAGCGACGCTATCTCGCGTTCGCGGCGTCGCCGCGCGCGGCGTGGGCCGGCAACTTCCGCGAGCTGTCCGCATCGGTCACACGAATGGCGACGCTGGCCGATGCCGGGCGGATTACCGAAGCGCTCGCCGAGCAGGAAGTCGAACGGCTGACGCGCACGTGGTCGCCGCCGGGCGGCGCGGGGGCGTCCGATGCATGTGTCGACGCGGTGTTCGGCGCGCGTGCGGCGGAACTCGACCTGTTCGACCGTGCGCAGCTTGAGCGCGTGCTCGACGTGTGCCGCGTGTCGGCAAGCCTGTCGGAAGCCGGGCGCACGCTGTTCGCGGTATCGCGGCAGAGCAAGAAGCAGCCGAACGACGCGGACCGGCTGCGCAAGTATCTGGCGCGGTTCGGGTTGGAGTGGGAGGGCGTGCGGCAGGCGCTCGACGGGGCGCGGTGACGCGCCGGCGGGCGTGATGCTTTAACGGCGGCGGGCATTGATGCGTGCCGTATCGTGTGCAAAAACTACAGGAGCATGGTCGTGATCGAGATTCCCGGGACTGTCCGGCCGCTGTTCGTTGCAGCCGGTTGGCGTGGCAATGCCGATGGCCGAGTGTCATCGCATGATGGCGAACATCCGGGCGATGCGATTCTGCGCGCGTTCGACGGGTTGGTCGTGGGGGCCGATCGTGCCGATCGCCGTGGAGAAACCTGCGCGCGGATGGGGATCGCATTTCATGCGCCGGCGCGCAAGGATCACCAGATTGTCGCGTGGGAACAGGCGCTCGGGACGACGATGGTCGGCGTTGCCGAGGACGATCTCGGGTACGTCGAGTTTTATGTCGATGCGGTAGGACGTGTGTTCGCGACGAATTGCGTGGTCGACGGCGTGTATCTGTGCGGATTCACGTTCGGCGAAGCGGTCGAGCGGACGTTGTGCGGGCGGGTCGCGATTCCGCTAGTGCTCGACGATCGCGCGACGATTGCCTATTACGGCGCGGATCTGACGAGCGACGATCCGCGCGTGATGACGGCCGCGCAGCTCCTTGCCGGGCGCGGGGGGTAGCGCCCGCGGCGTGATGCGGTTGCGTGCCCGGCCGTGCTTCAACCGGCCGCCGCGGCGTGCCGGAACGGCGCCAGAAATGCCCATTCCGGCTGCGCTGTCGCGACATCCGCGAGCCCGCGCTCGAACGCGTGCGGCGGCAGCCACGGATATCCGAACGCCGCGTGCAGTGCATCGAGTTTCACCGACTGCGGATCGTCGATCGTATCCATCCGTGCGATATGAATGTGCAGCGCGGCAATCCGCGCGGTGTCTTCGCTTTTGCCGCTGCCCGCGAACTGCCAGCGGTATGTGCCATGCCCGATCCGCAATGCGCCGTTGTCCTTCTGCCGCATCACGACGAGCCACGACATCCCGCTGACGCCGTGCGGGTCGACTTCGGGTTCCGTGCAGACGTAATAGGTCCGGCATCGCTCGAACCGCTCGCCGAATTCCTCGACCAGCGTGCGTGCAATCGCAGCCGCGCCCGTCACGCGCGGCGGAAAGTCGATGTCGTCGTTCGCGAGCGAAAAGCTCAGCTCGGCATCGGCCGCGAAGCAGTCGGCGATCAGCGCGGGGCGGTTCAGGTCCTTCGCGCGCAGATAGCATTCGAGCAGCGCGCGAACCGACGCGGGATGAAGCGGGAAGGGCATGGACGAGCCTCCTGTATCGGGAAATCGGGACGCATGCACCGGCCGGGCCGGGCCAAGGGCGCATGTGCCTTTGCCGTATAATTTCGTTTCAAAGCTAAATTCGCATGACCGTACGGAGCGTCGAAGTCATGGCCAAGCAGCAAGAGGAGTCCGTTCTGACCATTACCAACCCGTCCTGCCTGATCGACGGCACGGACACGGAATTTCGTCACCTGATCAACGGGCTGCTGCCGTTCGCGGCCCGCCTGCTGTCGGTGCGCGACGGCTTCGGCTCGCTGATCGGCCTCACCGGCATCCAGTATTCGCTGCTCATTTCGGTCGCGCATCTGTCGCACGACGACGTCGTGACCGTCAACCGTCTCGCCGATCACCTGCACCTGAGCGGCGCATTCGTCACGATCGAGACCGGCAAGCTGAAGAAGCTCGGCCTGATCGACAAACGCTCGGACCCCGACGACAAGCGCAAGATGCGGCTCACGGTCACGCCGGCCGGCTCGAAGCTGCTGAAGGCGCTCACCGAGACGCAGCAGCGCATCAACAACGTGCTGTTCGAGGGAGTGACGAAGACCGAATTCAAGGCACTCTGCTCGGTGATCGACCGCCTCGTCACCAATGGCGATCGCGCGACGCTCGATCTCGCCCACCTGATCGCGCGCCAGGAAAAAGGCTGACGCGCACGCCGCAGGCCCGCCCGCGATCGCCGGCTGGCCTGACGCTTCGGCCGGGCTCAGTGCGCGGCCCACTCGATCGTATTCAGGTCGACCCCTTCGAGATGCATGTCCCACAACGGGCTCAGCTCACGCAGCTTGCCGACCGTGTCGCGTACCTGCGCGATCACGCTGTCCACTTCAGCCTCGGTCGTGAAGCGGCCAAGCGTGAAGCGGATCGAGCTGTGCGCTAGCTCGTCGCTGCGGCCCAGCGCGCGCAGCACGTACGACGGCTCCAGCGATGCCGACGTGCACGCGGAGCCTGACGACACCGCGACACCCTTGATTCCCATGATCAGCGATTCGCCTTCGACGAAATTGAAGCTGACGTTCAGGTTGTGCGGAATCCGGCGGGCGAGATCGCCGTTCACGTAAACCTCGTCGAGCGTCGACAGGCCCGCTAGCAGCCGGTCGCGCAATGCACCGACGCGGCGGCTTTCTTCCGCCATCTCTTCCTTCGCGAGCCGGAACGCCTCGCCCATCCCGACGATCTGGTGCGTCGGCAGCGTGCCCGAGCGCATCCCGCGCTCGTGGCCGCCGCCGTGCATCTGCGCTTCGATCCGCACGCGCGGCTTGCGGCGCACGTACAGCGCGCCGATCCCCTTCGGGCCGTAGACCTTGTGTGCGGTCACCGTCAGCAGGTCGACGTTCAGCGCATTCACGTCGACCGGAATCTTGCCGGCCGCCTGCACGGCGTCGCAATGGAACACGATGCCGCGCGCGCGGCACAGCGCGCCGATCTCGGCCACCGGCTGGATCACGCCCGTTTCGTTGTTCGCGAGCATCACCGACACCAGGATCGTGTCGGCGCGCAGCGCCTGCTGCACGGCATCGACATCGAGCAGGCCGTCTTCCCGCACGTCGAGGTACGTGACGTCGAAGCCCTGGCGTTCGAGTTCGCGGCAGGTATCGAGCACGGCCTTGTGCTCGGTCTTCACCGTGACGAGGTGCTTGCCCTTGCCCTGGTAGAAGTGCGCGGCGCCCTTGATCGCGAGGTTGTTGCCCTCGGTCGCGCCGGAGGTCCACACGATTTCGCGTGGATCGGCGCCGAGCAGCGCGGCGACGTGCGCGCGCGCTTCCTCGACGGCCTGCTCAGCCTCCCAGCCGTAGCTGTGGCTGCGTGAAGCAGGGTTGCCGAACTGCTCGTGCAGGAACGGCACCATTTTGTCGACCACGCGCGGATCGACGGGCGTCGTCGCGCTGTAGTCCATGTAGATCGGACGGGATTGCATCGATGCGGCTCCGGAAAGCGGTGTCTCCCGCAGGGCACGAAAGCCCCGCGGAACAGGGTAGCCGCAGTGTACGTGGACATTCCCGGACGCCGCGCAACATCCATCCCGCCAGTAGGGTTGTCTTTCAAACAAAGCTTTCAAGGTCAGGGTTTACGACAGCTTGAACCCGTCTTTGTGTTTACATTTAATAAAAGCTAAATAACAAAGCTAAATAACGGTGCTTTGTTGGGCCGGATTCCACCGCGGAATCCGGCGATGCAACCCAAGGAGGACGAGATGAGCGAGAACCATGCCGGAACCGGCGCGGGCGCCGACGAGCAGCGGCGCTTTCGCACCGCGCTGTCGATGTTCGCGACGGGCGTCGCGGTGATTACTGCCCCGCGCAAAGAGGGGGTGCCGATCGGCATCACGGTCGCGTCGTTCAATTCGGTGTCGCTGGACCCGCCGCTGATCCTGTTCTCGGTCGATCGTCGCAGCCTGAGCCTCGGCGACCTGGCCGGCGCGGGCGGCTATGCGGTCAACGTGCTCGACGAGTCGCAGCAGCACCTGTCGAACTGCTTCGCGAAAGCGAACGGCGACAAGTGGGGCTGGCGTGCCGACGCAGCCGATGAAGATGGCGCGGTGCTGCTGCCCGACGCGCTCGCGACCTTCGAATGCGAACCCTATGCGCAGTACGACGGCGGCGATCACGTGATCTTCGTCGGCCGCGTGACGCGGCATTGCGTGCGCTCGGAAGGGCGTCCGCTGATCTTCTTCGGCGGCCGCTACCGCACGCTCGACGGCCTGCACGCGCCGTCTGCCTGAATGCAACCCACGTTTCATTCCACCCTGGAGGACACCATGATCAAGAACGGGACTCAGCACATCGCGTCGCTGCGCGACGGGCGGCAGGTCTACCTGAACGGCCAGCCGGTCGGCGACGTGACCGCGCACGCGGCATTCCGCAATTCGATCCGCAGCTACGCGAGCCTGTACGACTACCAGGCGCGCGACGAGAACGTCGAGAAGATGACGTTCGTGTCGCCCGACTCGGGCAACCGCGTCAGCCGGATCTGGCAACTGCCGACGTCCTACGACGAACTCGTCGAACGCCGCGCCGCGATGGAAGCGTGGTCGGAGCTGCATTACGGCTTCATGGGCCGCTCGCCGGATCACGTCGCGTCCTGTCTTTCCGGTATGTATATGGGCGCCGACGTGTTCGAGCAATACGATCCGGCGCGCGCGGGCGCACTGCGCGACTACTACCGCCATGCACGCGACAACGACCTGTTCCTGACCTACGTGATCGTGAATCCGCAGGCGAACCAGTCGAAGTCTGCGCACGAGCAGGAGGACAAGTACCTCGCGGTCGGCATCGTCGATCAGGATGCCGAAGGCATCACGGTGCGCGGCGCGAAGATGCTTGCGACGAGCGGGATCATGGCGAACGAGGTGTTCTGCAGCTGCATCCAGCCGCTGCGCGAAGGCGACGAGATGTACGCGCTGTCGTTCGCGGTGCCGATGAACGCGAAGGGCATGAAGATCCTGTCGCGCAAGTCGTACGAGGAGAACGCGACGTCGGTGTTCGACAACCCGCTGTCGAGCCGCTTCGACGAAAACGACGCGGTGCTGTATTTCGACGACGTGAAGGTGCCGTGGGAACGGATCTTCGTCGCCGGCAACACGGCGATGTGCGCGAAGCAGTTCCACGCGACGCCCGCGCACGTGTACCAGAACTATCAATGCCAGGTGCGGCTGATGACGAAGTTGCGCTTCCTCGTCGGGCTCGGGCTGAAGATTTCCGAGGTCAACGGCACGAATACGTTCCCGCAGGTGCGCGAAACGCTGGGCCAGCTCGCGGCCGAAGCGTCGATGGTCGAGGCGTGGGTCTACGGGATGGAAGCGAAGGGCGCCGTCGTCAACGGCTTCTACGTGCCCGACCGCAACATGCTGTACGGCTCGCAGGTCGTCACGCAGCAGCTCTATTCGAAGGTGCTCAACACGCTGCGCGAGCTCGCCGGCGGCGGAATGATCATGCTGCCGTCCAGCGTGCGCGACTTCGAGAACCCCGACCTGCTGCGCATCATCGAGAAGACGCAGAAGTCGCCCGTGTGTTCGTCCGAGGAACGCGTGAAGTTCTTCAAGCTCGCGTGGGATGCGGTCGGCTCCGAATTCGCGTCGCGCCACAACCAGTACGAGCTGTTTTATGCCGGCGCGTCGTTCGTCACGAAGGGGCACGCGTATCGCACGTACGACTGGCAGCGCGCGTCGCATCTGGTCGATTCGATGCTCGGCAGCTATTCGCTGAACCAGGAGCTGTCGACGCCGCGCGCCGCTTGATGCGTCGCCGTGCGTCCGACCTACCCACTATTGCCACAGGAGAGACAGATGGCCATCAACAAGCTTCACGACGAATTCCATACGCTGGACATGCAGCGCGACTGGCGGCTGCCGGAGGGCTATGACCCGGCGTCCGGCGCGCAGGAACTGATCCTGTCCGGCGCGCTCGACACCGAGCGCAAGCGCGGCAGCCGCACGCGCCTGCTGCGCCTGCCGGCCGGGCTGCATACGAAGAAGCCGTTCGTGCACGACTACTGGGAAGAGGTGTTTCTCGTCGAGGGCGACCTGACCGTCGGCAACGACGAGCACGGCAACGGCGGCACGCCGTTCAAGGGCTACACGTACGCGGTGCGCCCGCCCGGCGCTTGGCACGGCCCGTTCAAGTCGAACGGCGGCTGCGTGCTGCTGGAAATTCACTACTACGACCCGGCGTAAGCACGGCCGATCCACGACACACGACGGGCGGCGGCACGCAGCGCGTGCGCTGCCCGCCACGAGGAGCATTCGATGAAAACCATCACGTTCGCGATCGACGGTCGCGACGGCCGTACCGAGCGCGCGATCGCGATCGACACGCTCGTGATCGCGGGCTGGACCGGCCGCGACACGGTCGCCATGGAGCAGCACATCCGCGAGCTGGAGGAACTGGGCGTCAAGCGCCCGGCGACGACGCCCGTGTTCTACCGCGTCGCGGCCGATCGCCTCGATCCGTCGCCGGCGATCCAGGTATCGGGCGGGCAGAGCAGCGGCGAAGCGGAATTCGTACTGGTGCGCGACGGCGGCGAGACCTTCGTCGGCATCGCGTCCGACCACACCGACCGTGAAGTCGAGACCTACGGGATCACCGTGTCGAAGCAGATGTGCGGCAAGCCGTGCGCGAACACGCTGTGGAAGTTCGACGACGTGGCCGGGCACTGGGATCAACTCGTGCTGCGTGCGTACGCAACGATCGACGGCGAGCGCGTGCTGTATCAGGAAGGCAAGGTGACCGCGATGCGCGCACCGGACGACCTGCTCGCGCAGTTTGCACGCCATGACGGCCGCTTCGTCGACGGTACAGTGATGCTCTGCGGCACGCTTGCGGCGATCGGCGGCATCCGGCCGGCCGAGCGGTTCGAGGTCGAGCTGGAGGATCCGGTGCTGGGTCGCACGCTGCGGCATGCGTATGCGGTGGACACGCTGCCCGTGGCGGGCTGACGCGGCAGCGGAACGCGCACGCACTCAGGCGCGGCAGATCGCTATGATCTCCGCGCTGGTCGCGTCGTCGAACGGCGCGTGCTGCCAGTCGCCGTACCAGTCGGCCGACGAGAATCCGCTTGCGATCACGCGCGCCTGCAGGTCGGGTTGTGCAATGAAACGCAGCCGGCTCGTGTTCGTGAACACCGTGTCGTCGCGGCGGAAGCGGTAGTGCGTGTCGAACGTCACGATCGCACCGTCTACCGAGCGCACCGCGTGATGAAGGTCGACGATGCCCGCTTCGCGCGACTCGACGCTGCGTGCCGAATGCGCCGGCGTCCACGCACGCCACGGTGCGATGCGCGGATTGCGAGTCTCGAACAGGAAGCGGCCGCCGTCGGCGAGTACGCGCCGCACGCCGCGCAGTGTCGCGTCGATGTCGGTGTCGGTCAGCAGGCACTGGAACGCATGCCCGGTCATCACGACCGCATCGAACGGTGGTGCGCCAGGCGGCAGGCTGTCGAGCCCGCACGCGAGCCAATGCACGGCGTCGGCGCCGGGCGGGCGTCGCGCGTATTCGATCATCGCCGGCGCGGGATCGATCGCGACGACGTGGTGCCCGGCCGCCGCGAGCCGGCGCGCGAACGTGCCGGTGCCGCAGCCGAGATCGAGGATGCGTTGCCGCGCGGCGCCGATCACGGAGGCGTAGAACGCGAAATCCTGGTCGCCCGCGTTGAACAGGTCGTAGATCGCGACGAGGCGCGGGTCGGTGTAGAGGGCTTCGCCGGCGGGCGCCGCGGCGGACGTCATGCGGCCGTGCGTGTCAGCGCTGCTGCACGGCCACGCGCAGCCCGAGCGCGATGAAGATCGAGCCGATGATCTTCCCCTGCCAGCGCGTGAGCCACGTGAGCCGCTTCACGAGGCGACCGAGCGGACGGATCGAGCACGCGATCAGCGTCGTGTAGAGCGAGCTGAGCACGACGAAGATCAGCCCGAGCACCGCGAACTGCACGAACGTCGAGCCGCGTTCCGGATGCACGAACTGCGGCATGAACGCGAGGAAGAACAGCGCGGTCTTCGGATTCAGCACTTCGGCGGGAATCGCCTGCAGGTACGCCTTGAGCGGCGTGACGGGCGACACGCTCGGCAGCGACGGATCGGACGGCTTCTCGATCAGCGCGCGCACGCCGAGGTAGATCAGGTACGCGGCGCCGACCACCTTCACGACGTTGAACGCGAGCGCCGACGTCATCAGCAGCGCCGACAGGCCGACGGCCGCGAACAGCGTATGCACGAAATCGCCGCTGGCGACGCCGAGGCCGGTCAGGATGCCGGTCTTGCGGCCGCCCTGCACGGTGCGGCTCAGCACGAGCAGCACGGCGGGGCCGGGAATCAGGAACAGGCCCAGGACGACGGCCGTGAAAGTGGTCAGCGTGGTCAGGTCGAACATGGCGGCTCCGGCAGGTGGGCGCAACGGCGGGGGATCGGGGCATTGTATTCGCTTCGGCGTGCGGCTGCAGACGCGGCTCGGGCAGCTACCCGGCGGCAGGGCCGCACCGGCCCCTTTCTGGTATAAGCACGAAAAGGCGCGCGGGCAGCGCGTCCGGCTTCCTCCATCGTCCACCGTTTCATGCGCAAGCTTCCACCGACCACCGATCCCGCAGCGGATGACGAAGTCTTCCACGTGCCGCGCCCGCTCGTCGTGTTCGGCGGCTCGGTCGTCGAGCCCGAATGGCGGCTCGAGCGGCACAGCCATCCGCAGGCGCAACTGCTCTACACGTTGAGCGGCGTCATCTACTGCGAGATCGACGGCGGCGTGTGGAGCGCGCCGCCGCAATGCATGGTGTGGATTCCGGGCGACGTCCCGCATGCGGCGCGCGGCTCGGCCGGCGCGACGTTCTACGCGGTGCTGGTCGAACCCGACGCCGCGCTCGACCTGCCCGCGCGCTGCTGCACGCTGTCGGTGTCGCCGCTGCTGCGCGAACTGCTGCTGAAGGCGGCGAGCTTCCCGAACCTGTACGACGTCGACGGGCCGCAGGGGCGATTGATCGCGACGCTGCTCGACGAACTCGTCGCGGCGCCGGTCGAGGATCTGTACCTGCCGATGCCGGCCGACCGGCGGCTGCGCAAGCTGATCGACCATCTGCTCGACGATCCGGCCGACAAGTCGCCGCTGGCCGAACTCGCGGGGCGCGTGGGCATCAGCGAGCGCAGCCTGACGCGGCTCGCGGCGAAGGAACTGGGGATGAGCCTCGGCGACTGGCGCCGGCGGCTGCACGTCGCGCTGTCGCTGCGGATGCTGACGACCGGCCGCCGCGTGCACCAGATCGCGATCGATCTCGGCTACGAGAGCGCGAGCAGCTTCGTGACGATGTTCCGCAAGGCGACCGGCAAGTCGCCGACGCAATTCCTCACCGACCGGCAACGCTGAGCGGCGCGGACGGCGCGGACGGCGCGGACGGCGCGGCCCGCGCCACGCATGCGCGATTGGCCGGATTGAGCAAGCGGTTGGCCGGGACGACAAATGACGCGGTGGGCCTCGATCCATAAAATGAGAATCGTTCTCATCTGGAGGCCGACATGCAAATCGTCACGACCGAATTCCCGTTTGTCTGGTTGCGTTACACCGGTTCGACGCATACCGATCCCGCCCGCCTGCTCGCCGAACTCGACGCGTTGCTGGCGCGCCGCGAACCGTTCGTTCTTCTGACCGACGACGCGCCGTCCGGCGACGATCGCGGCGGCGACGATCACGAACTGCGCAAGCAACTCGCGAAGTGGAGCAAGGCCAACCGCGCGCAGTCGCGTGAATGGATCCCCGCGATGATCGCGATCGAGCCCGACGCGTCGCGGCGCGTGGCGCTCAATGCCTTCTCGGGCGCGTTCGAGAAGGTGTGGGGCTATCCGCTGAACGCGGCGGCCACCCGCGACGACGCGCTCGCGCTGGCGCAGCGGCTGCTCGACGAACCGGCGCGCGGCGCCGTGGCGGCGAACGGCT
>NZ_JAAGPB010000267.1:0-11936 GCF_017104585.1 Burkholderia sp. Ac-20392 | reverse complement strand
CGGCCGCCGAGGCGCTCGCGTAGCGTCCCGCCACGCATCCACCCGCGTGGCCCGTGCTCCTGCGCCCGGACGGCCGCCACGCGTTCATCGATGCCCCCGCCGGTACAGCGCTGGGGCAGGTTGCGGCGCATCCTTACCTGGAGAAGCTCGCATGGCAATCGATTCCCGGGTCGTCCGACGCGTGGCCGCGGCCAGCGTGATCGGCGCGACCGTCGAGTGGTACGACTTTTTCCTGTACGGCGTGGTCGCCGGCATCGTGTTCGACAAGCAGTACTTTCCGTCCGGCGACGCGTTCGTGTCGACGATGCTCGCGTATGCGACGTTCGCGGTCGGCTTCGTCACGCGGCCGCTCGGCGGCTTGCTGTTCGGCCATCTCGGCGACCGTGTCGGGCGCAAGTCCGCGCTGATCCTGACGATGCTGATCATGGGCGTGTCGACGGCCGGCGTCGCATTCCTGCCGACCTACGCGCAGATCGGCATGTGGGCGCCGGTGCTGCTGCTGACGCTGCGCGTGCTGCAGGGCATCGGCCTCGGCGGCGAGTGGGGCGGCGCGGTGCTGATGGCCTACGAGTACGCGCCGCCGCACCGGCGCGGGCTGTATGCGAGCCTGCCGCAGATCGGGCTCGCGATCGGGCTGTGCCTCGCGGCCGGCGTGGTCGCGGCGCTGTCGCGTGCGCTGCCGGACGCCGCGTTCCTCGCGTGGGGCTGGCGCGTCGCGTTCGCGGCGTCGCTGCTGCTGGTGGCGGTCGGCTTCTACATCCGCACGCGCGTGGCCGATACGCCCGAGTTCGTCGCGCTCAAGCGCCAGCGGCGCGATACCAAGCTGCCGGTCGTCGAGCTGCTCGCCAACTATCGTCAGGCGATCCTGCTCGGGATGGGTGCGCGCTATATCGACGGCGTGTTCTTCAACGTGTTCGCGGTGTTCTCGATCGGCTACATGACGCGCAACCTGTCGATCTCGCGCGGCGACGCGCTGCTCGGCGTGATGAGCGCGGCGGTCGTGATGTGCGTGTTCATCCCCGTGTTCGGCAGCCTGTCGGACCGGCTCGGCCGCGCACGCGTGTACCGGTGGGGCGCGACGCTGTGCGGGCTGTCGGTGCTGCCCGCGTTCTGGCTGCTGCAGACGCAGTCGACCAACCTGCTCGCCGTGTGGCTCGCGCTGGTGATCCCGTTCGGGATCTTCTACGCGATGGCGTACGGGCCGGAAGCCGCGTTGTTCGCGGAGCTGTTCGATGCGAACGTGCGTTACACGGGCATCTCGTTCGTCTACCAGGTGTCGGGCATCTTCGCGAGCGGCCTCACGCCGATCGTCGCGACCGCGTTGCTGCGCGTGAACGGCGGGGCGCCGTGGCTCGTCGGGGTTTACGTGATGTTGTCTGCACTCCTGTCGATCGTGTCCGTGCGGGCGATCGAGAAACGCGGCGGCGTGGACGGCGTCGCGGTGCGCGCGGTGTGACGGCGGGCAGGGCGGGGCGCGGTGCGGGGTCGTATCGGTGGCGCGGTCGTCGGTCGGTGTCGTGCCGGTGCCCACGTCCACGTCAACGCCCACGCCCACGCCCACGCCCACGCCCACGCCCACGCCAACGCCAACGCCAACGCCAACGCCGCCGATCGTCGTTGTCAGCCGTCCGTCCGCTGCTGCCGGTCGTTCGGCATCCCGGTGGTGTCAGGCCCGCACCGCGACCACTGCCGATCGTCACCCGCCACCGGTTGCCCGCCATTCGGCCGCCCGCGCGCTGGTCCAAGCGAATCCGGTCCACTGGCCCTACCTGCGAAAAATCGGCCTGCCTACACTTTCCTCGACAGATCGCCGCATTGAAGCATCTGCACACGATCGACCCGAAGAGAACGATCAGGAGACAGGCATGACCAACAGGCAGTCGGCAGCATTCGCCCGTGCGGCGAGCGCGCGCCTCGCATCAGTCAGTCGAATCGCCTCGTGCGCCCGTTGCGGCGCGGCAGGCAAGCCCGCGTCGGAGGTCTGAGCATGTCGACCCCTTCCATCGAACGGTCCGCGAGCGGCTTCGCCGGCGGCCGGGCCAACGATACGCGTTACGACCCGACCTACGATCCGCTCGTGTCGTCGGGGCCCGGGTGCGGCAAGCAGTACGCGCCGACCTACTGGGTCGCGACGGCCGGCACCCCGCCGCCCGACGACGGCCCCGTCACGCGCGATCTCGATGTCGACGTCGCGATCATCGGCGCCGGCTACACGGGCCTCGCCACCGCGCTGTGCCTCGCGCGGGACCACGGCATCAAGGCCGTCGTGCTCGAGGCGAACCGCACGAGCTGGGGCTGCAGCAGCCGCAACGGCGGGCAGGGGCAGAACGCGTCGGGCCGGCTGTCGCGCTCGCAGTGGATCGAGCGCTGGGGCAAGGACGTCGCGCTGAAGATGCACGAAGAGATCCTCGAAGGCTTCGACAACTTCAAGTCGCTCGTGTCGGAAATCGACTGCGATCCGCAGCCGGGCGGCCATTTCCTGATCGCGCACCGTCCGCGCATCATGGCCAAGCTCGCGGCCGAGGCGAAGGTGTGGAAAGACGTGTTCGGCTATCCGTCCGAGCTGCTGAGCGCCGAAACCTTCCGCCGCGAATTCATCAACGACCACGAGGCGGCCGGCGCGCTGCACGAGCCGGAAGGCATCGGCATCCATGCGCTGAAGCTCGCGTTCGGCTACCTGCGCCTCGCGCGCGAAGCCGGCGCGAAGGTGCATACGAGCAGCCCCGTGCTCGGCTTCGAGACGATCGACGGCGTGCACCACCTGCGCACGCCGGGCGGCGTCGTGCGGGCCCGCGCGGTCGGCATCGCGACCGGTGCGTACACCGCGCAGACGCTGCATCCGTCGCTGCGCAGCAAGGTGATGCCGATCCTGTCGAACTCGATGGTCACGCGCCCGCTCACCGACGCGGAGATCGATGCGTGCAATTTCCGCACGACGCAGGTGCTGACCGATACGCGCACGCTGCGCTTCTACTACCGTTTCCTGCCCGATCGCCGTTTGCAGATCGGCAGCCGCAGCGCGATCACCGGTGACGATGCGCCGAACCCGCGCCACTTCGATTTGCTGAAGGAAGGGATGGGGCGCAAGTTTCCGGCACTGCGCGGCGTGGAGATCGACTATTCATGGTGGGGCTGGGTCGACGTCAGCCACGACATGATGCCGCGCGTGTGCCAGCCCGACCCGCGGCAGTCGGTGTACTACGCGCTCGGCTACGGCGGCAACGGCGTGTCGTATTCGCAGCAGGCCGGCCGCCGGCTGGCCGAGCAGATCGCGGGGAAGGGCGCACGCCAGACGCTGCCCATCTTCACGTCGCCGCTGCCTGGTCACCCGTTCGCGCCGTTCCGGCGCCTCGGGCAACGGATGCTCTACCTGTCGTATTTCAGGAACGACGAAAAGCCCTGAACGTAGCGCATATCGCCCGGCGCGACGCAACGCGCGCCGGGTCGTCCAACACAATAAAAGCAACAGAAATCCGTGCGGCCGGGGCTGCAGGCGCCCCTGTACGCGCCGTCGCCGGCGGCGTCCGCGTTCACCCGACGGTGGCGTGCGGGCGGCGTCCGGACAACTGGATATGGAGAAGACATGCAACCCTCGAATCAGAGTGACCTGAAGTGTGGACTCAAGCAGCGCCACATGACGATGATCGCGCTTGGCGGCGTGATCGGTGCCGGGCTGTTCGTCGGCAGCGGTGTGGTGATTCAGCAGACCGGGCCGGCGGCGATCCTGTCGTTCCTGATCACGGGCGGGCTCGTCGTGCTCGTGATGCGGATGCTCGGCGAGATGGCCTGCGCGATGCCGGCCGTCGGTTCGTTCTACGAATACGCGCGGCTCGCGTTCGGCAACTGGCGCGGGCCTGGCAAGATGGCGGGCTTCCTGACCGGCTGGATGTACTGGTATTTCTGGGTGATCGTCGTCGCGCTCGAAGCGGTGGCCGGCGCCAAGCTGATCCAGTTCTGGCTGCCCGATACGCCAGCGTGGATCATCAGCCTGGCGCTGCTGGTCGTGCTGACGCTCACGAACCTGATTTCGGTCGGCAGCTACGGAGAGTTCGAATTCTGGTTCTCGTCGATCAAGGTCGGCGCGATCATGGTGTTCCTGTTCCTCGGCGGCCTCTACGTGCTCGGCCTGTGGCCCGCGTCGATGCACACGACGTCCGTGCTGCCGACGCTGCTCGGCCACGGCGGCTTCATGCCGCTCGGCATCGGGCCGGTGATGAGCGGGGCGGTCGCGGCGACCGGCTTCTACTTCGGCGCTGAAATCGTCACGATCGCGGCGGCCGAGGCCAAGGAGCCGGCGAAAGCGGTTGCGAAGGCCACCAATTCGGTGATTACCCGCGTGCTGGTGTTCTACGTCGGCTCGGTCGCGCTCGTTGTCGCGCTGGTGCCGTGGAATTCGCATCAGATGGCCACGCCGTACGTGAGCGCGCTCGAAGTGATGGGCCTGCCCGCTGCCGCCAACGTGATGAACGCGATCGTGCTGACGGCGGTGCTGTCCGCGCTCAACTCGGGCCTCTATGCGGCGTCGCGGATGCTGTTCGCGCTGACCCGCCACGGCGACGCGCCGGCCGCGCTCGCGAAGGTCAACAAGCGCGGCGTGCCGGTGCGCGCGATCCTGCTCGGCACGGTGTTCGGCTACGTGTCGGTCGTGATGTCGTACGTGTCGCCCGACACCGTGTTCGCGTTCCTCGTCAACTCGTACGGCACCGTCGCGCTGTTCGTGTACGTGCTGATCGCGTTCTCGCAACTGCGCCTGCGCAAGCGTCTCGACCCGGTGGCCGCCAGCAAGCTGCGCGTGAAGATGTGGGCGTATCCGTACCTCACCTGGGTCGCGATCATCGGCATGGTCGGCATCCTCGTCGCGATGGCGTTCATCCCGGACCAGCGCAAGCCGCTGTGGCTCGGTGTCGCCAGCCTGGGCGTGCTGGTCGTCGCCTACGGGCTGACGCGCCGCAGCCGCCGCGAGCATCTCGACGACAGCGAACTGCTCGCCTATCCGCCGCGGTGATGCATGGTAATGCGCGGTAACGCATGACGCCGAAGGCCCGGCCCGCACGCCGGGCCTTCGCGCATGCGGCTGCCGGCCCGATCCGATGGATCGCCGGGGCAACTATCGGGTCGACCGATAGCACCGATCAGAGGATGCGACTTTATGTCGGCCGCGTGCCGGCATAGCATGGATGAACCGATTCACGGGTGCGCCCCGGCGGGCGCGCCCTCATCCGCGAACGAGGACAGACGATGGAACATCGGGCACGCGAGCGCGACGAGCAGGCCGAGATCAAGACGACGACGTGCTACATGTGCGCGTGCCGCTGCGGCATCCGCGTACACCTGCGCGACGGCGAGGTGCGCTACATCGACGGCAATCCGGAGCACCCGCTGAACCAGGGCGTCATCTGCGCGAAAGGTTCGTCGGGAATCATGAAGCAGTATTCGCCCGCGCGGCTCACGCAGCCGCTGATGCGCAAGCCGGGCGCCGAGCGCGGCGACGCGCAGTTCGAGCCGGTGTCGTGGGAGGTCGCGTTCGACGTGCTCGAAAAGCGCCTCGCGCACCTGCGCGCCACCGACCCGAAGCGCTTCGCGCTGTTCACCGGCCGCGACCAGATGCAGGCGCTCACCGGCCTGTTCGCGAAGCAGTTCGGTACGCCGAACTATGCGGCGCATGGCGGGTTCTGCTCGGCGAACATGGCGGCCGGGATGATCTACACGATCGGCGGCTCGTTCTGGGAATTCGGCGGGCCCGATCTCGACAACGCGAAGCTGTTCTTCATGATCGGCACCGCGGAAGACCATCATTCGAATCCGCTGAAGATCGCGCTCGGCAAGTTCAAGCGCGCGGGCGGCCGCTTCATCGCGATCAATCCGGTGCGCACCGGCTACGCGGCGATCGCCGACGAATGGATTCCGATTCGCCCCGGCACCGACGGCGCGCTGTTCATGGCGTTGATGCACGAGCTGATCGCGCGCAACGCGTTCGATCTCGAATTCGTGTCGCGCTTCACGAACGCGGCCGAGCTGGTCGACCAGCGCGACGGCGCCGACACGTTCGGGCTGTTCGTGCGCGACGCCGGCGCGCCGGAGGTCAATGCACTGTATCCGCAGAACCGGATGTGGTGGGACACGAAGACGAACCGCGCGGTGCTGCATCACACGGAAGGCGCCGAACCGGCGCTCGACGGCCGCTATACGCTCGACGACGGCACGCCGGTCGCGCCGTCGTTCACGCTGCTGCGCGAACAGGTGGCCGAGTGCACGCCCGAATGGGCGGCCGACATCACCGGCATCGCGGCCGATACGATCCGCCGCCTGGCGCGCGAGATGGAGACGGTGGCGCGCGACCACGCGATCGAGCTGCCGGTGCGCTGGACCGACTCGTGGGGCAAGGAACACGAATCGGTGAAGGGCGTGCCGATCGCGTTCCATGCGATGCGCGGGCTCGCTGCGCATTCGAACGGCTTCCAGACGATCCGCGCGCTCGCCGTACTGATGTCGCTGCTCGGCACGATCGACCGGCCGGGCGGCTTCCGGCACAAGGCGCCGTATCCGCGCGCGGTGCCGCCGTCGGCGAAACCGCCGAACGACCCGGCGCAGATCAAGCCGAACACGCCGCTCGCCACCGGTCCGCTCGGCTGGCCGGCGGGCCCCGAGGACCTGTTCGTCCATCCGGACGGTACGCCCGCGCGGCTCGACAAGGCGTTCTCGTGGGAATACCCGCTCGCGGTGCACGGGCTCATGCATTCGGTGATCACCAATGCGTGGCGCGGCGATCCCTATCCGATCGACACGCTGCTGATCTTCATGGCCAACATGGCGTGGAATTCGTCGATGAACACGACGGAAGTGCGCAAGATGCTGGTCGACAAGCGCGACGACGGCGAATACCGGATTCCGTTCCTCGTCGTGTGCGATGCGTTTGCATCGGAGATGACGGCGTTCGCCGACCTGATCCTGCCCGACACGACTTATCTCGAACGGCACGACGTGATGTCGGTGCTCGACCGGCCGATCTCCGAATTCGACGGGCCGGTCGACTCGGTGCGCGTACCCGTCGTGCCGCCGACCGGCGAATGCAAGCCGTTCCAGGAAGTGCTGATCGAGCTCGCGAGCCGGCTGAAGTTTCCGGCCTTCACGACCGCGGACGGCCAGCGCAAGTATCGCGACTATCCGGATTTCGTCATCAACTTCCAGACCGCACCCGATTCGGGCACCGGCTTCCTGATCGGCTGGCGCGGCAAGGACGGCGACAAGGCCGTCGTCGGCGAGCCGAACCCCGACCAGTGGAAGCGCTACGCCGAGAACAACTGTGTGTACCACCACCGGCTGCCGGAGCCGCTGCAGTACATGCGCAACTGCAACGGCCCGTACATGCAGTGGGCGGTCGACAACGGGATGCGCAAGTTCGGCGTGCCGATCGTGATCCAGCTCTACTCGGACGTGATGCAGAAATTCCGGCTCGCCGCGCAGGGCCGCACGACCGGCCGCCAGCCGCCCGACCATCTGCGCGAGCGCATCGCGCGCTATTTCGATCCGCTGCCGTTCTGGCATCGTTCGCTCGAAAGCGGGCTGACCGATGCGCACCGCTATCCGCTCGCGGCGATCACGCAGCGGCCGATGGCGATGTACCACTCGTGGGATTCGCAGAACGCGTGGCTGCGGCAGATCCACGGCGAGAACCATCTGTTCGTGAACCCGGTGACGGCCGCGGCGCAGCAGATCGAAGACGGCGCGTGGATCTACGTCGAATCGCCCTGGGGCAAGGTGCGCTGCCGCGCGCGCTACAGCGAGGCGGTCGAACCCGGCACCGTGTGGACCTGGAACGCGATCGGCAAGGCGGCCGGCGCGTGGAACCTCGGGCCGCAGGCGGGCGAGTCGCAGCGGGGCTTCCTGTTGAACCACGTGATCACGGACGAGCTGCCGGATGCGGCACGCGGCGGTGCGCGGATGTCGAATTCCGATCCGGTCACGGGGCAGGCCGGCTGGTACGACGTGCAGGTGCGGATCTATCCGGCCGAAGCCGATGCGGCGACGACCTTGCCGCAGTTCGCGCCGATGCCTTCGCTGCCCGGCACGCCGCGCGTGCTGCAGCGCGTACAGGCGTATTTCGCGGGAACCGGCGCATTCGCCGCGCGGCTGCGGCGCGCGACGTCGGCCGGCCCGAAATCTGAAGATCGCTGATCGAAGGAGCACCACCATGACCCAGATGGCCCTCGTCATCGACCTGAACGTGTGCGTCGGCTGCCATGCCTGCGTGACGAGCTGCAAGGAATGGAACACGTCGGGCGAAGCCGGCAGTCTCGCGGATATGCGTCCGTACGACGACGATCCGTCCGGCACGTTCTTCAACCGCGTGCAGACCTACGAAGCGGGCGTGTTCCCGATGACCGACACGATCCACTTCCCGAAGTCGTGCCTGCACTGCGAGGATCCGCCGTGCGTGCCCGTCTGTCCGACCGGCGCGAGCTACAAGCGCAAGTCGGACGGGATCGTGCTGGTCGACTACGACAAGTGCATCGGCTGCAAGTACTGCGCGTGGGCGTGCCCGTACGGCGCACGTGAGCTCGACGAAGGCCGCAAGGAAATGACGAAGTGCACGCTGTGCGCGGACCGCATCGACAACCAGGCGCTGCCCGAACGCGACCGGAAACCGGCCTGCGTGCTTGCGTGCCCGACGTCGGCGCGGCTGTTCGGCGACGTGCACGATCCGGAATCGGAGGTGTCGCGCGCGATCCGCGAACGCGGCGGCTATCAGCTGATGCCGGAATGGGACACGCGGCCGTCGAATCATTACCTGCCGCGCGTGAAGACCGAAGCGTCGTGCGGTTGCGGGAGCAGCAGCGGGTGCGGCAGCGCGTCGGGCGGCGTCGATGAAGACGAGTCGCTCGAAGCCCGCGCGGCGCGCGGCGACCTCAACCTCGTGTCGCTTGCGACGCAGCGCTGAGCGCGACGCGCTTCATTCATACGAAAAACCGGAGTCCCCATGCGCCCAGCCTTTTCGGTCGTCTTTCTCACCACGCTGTGCGGTGCCGCACAGGGCCTGTTGCTGACGCTCGTGATCGTCGAGGCGCTGGCACGGCTGGCCGGCGTCGACGTGGCCGCTGCGTTCTACGTAACGGGCGCCGCGCTGTCGGTCGTACTCGGCGCACTCGGCCTGCTGGCGTCGTTCTTCCATCTCGGCCATCCCGAACGCGCATGGCGCGCAATCGCGATGTGGCGCACGTCGTGGCTGTCGCGCGAATGCATCGCGCTGCCGGTGTTTCTCGCGTGTGCGTTCGCGTATGGCGCGGCACACCTGTTCGGCTGGCCCGACACGTTGCTGATCGGCGCGGTGGGCGCGCTCGCGAGCGTCGCGCTGTTCGTATGCACCGCGATGATCTACGCGTGCCTGCGCTTTCTGCAGGAATGGGCGAGCCCGCTGACGCTCGTGAACTTCGTGCTGCTCGGCTGCGCGTCGGGC
Source organism: Burkholderia sp. Ac-20392 (assembly GCF_017104585.1). Lineage (NCBI taxonomy): Bacteria > Pseudomonadati > Pseudomonadota > Betaproteobacteria > Burkholderiales > Burkholderiaceae > Burkholderia > Burkholderia sp. Ac-20392. Next base: position 2,482 of record NZ_JAAGPB010000267.1, on the reverse strand, counting down.
TGCACGCTGGCGACGGCCTGCGCCGCGTGGCTCGCGCCGGCACTGGTCGGCCGGCTCGCGGTGGCCGCCTGCGTGCTGACGCTCGCGGGCGGTGTGGCGCGGCTCGCGTCGCTCGCACGCAATGCACGGCTGCGGCCGAAGTCGACCGTGCAGAGCGCGACCGGGATCCGCAGCGAGAAGGTCGAGCAGAAGTCGCGCGGCTTCACGGCCAGCGCGTTCAATACGCGGGAGTTCTTTCACGGGCAGGGCAACGGCACGCTGCGTGCGGTGAAGGCCGGCTTCCTGATCGGCGCATTCGCGGTGCCGTTCGTGCTGACCGGCGCGGGCGCGCTTGCGCTCTCGCCGACGTCGGTTGCGGCGGCCGTCGCGCTCGGCGCGGCGTTCGTGATCCAGTATGCGGGGCTGGTTGCGGAACGCTGGTTCTTCTTCGCGGATGCGCGGCATCCGCAGAACATCTACTACCAGCGCGCGTCATGACGTTGCATGTGCGCTGCCACGCCGTGCGGGAACTAGAACGTTTCCGCGAGCGCGCGAGCCGCTTCCTGCAAACGCGGGACGTGGTCGAGCAGCCGCGACAGCGGTGCGCGCGACACGGGCGCATGCACGGCGACCGCGGCGATGCACGCGCCGTCGTCACCGACGATCGGTGCCGCGATGCACACGATGCCCGCGACGAATTCCTCGTTGTCGATCGCGACGCCCTTGTGCGCGGTGCGGTCGAGTTCGGCTTCGAGCAGTTCGGCGTCCGAGATCGTGTTCGGCGTATAGCGCGGCAGCGCCAGCGCGCGCACCAGCGCGGCCCGTTCGTCGCCCGGCAGCAGCGCGAGCAGCAGCTTGCCGCTGGCGCTGCAGTGCGCGGGCACGCGCGAGCCGGGTTTCAGGTCGAGCCGCAGCGGCCAGTCGGCCTCGACGCGGTCGAGATAGACGACTTCCGTGTCGTGCAGTGCGGTCAGGTTGCAGGTTTCGCCGAGATCGGCGACGAGCCGTTCGAGGATCGCGTGGCGCAGCCGGCGCGCGCCCGCATGCAGCATCACGCCGGTGCCGAGCCGTGCGAGGCGCGGGCCGATCGCATACGCGTTCTTGCGGCCCGGTTCGCGGATCACGAGGCCGCCGGCTTCGAGCGACGCGAGCATCCGGTGCAGCGACGCCTTCGGGATATCGACTTCGCGCACGAGATCGGCGAGCGACACGGCATCGCCGGCCTGGACGAGATGTTCGAGCAGCGCGAAGGCGCGCAGCGTGGGCGTATCCGCGGGCAGCATGGCAGGCGTTCCGGAAACTGGATTGCGGCCATTGTACCGAACGGCCCGGCAGGCCGGCCGCGCGGGGCGGCGGGCGCGGCGAACCGGTACGCATTTTCGGCAATGGAACGAATCGTTCCGTAAACACGACTGGCGCGGGCGCGACGATCGATGCCTGCGCGATAAGCAACGACAGGAGCGCAACGCAATGGATGGGGTGACGAACAAGCCGGACTGCATGGTGTCGGTCCGCGAACGGTTCGGGTTCGATTCGGACCTGATGGTGCCCGCGTTCGGCACGCGCGACGATCACGTGCCCGATATCGACGATGCATACCGTTTCAACCCGGACGTCACGCTCGCGATCCTCGCCGGCTTCGCGCGCAACCGCCGCGTGCTCGTGCAGGGGATGCACGGCACCGGCAAGTCGACGCATATCGAGCAGGTCGCGGCCCGGCTGAACTGGCCGTGCGTGCGGGTGAACCTCGATGGCCACATCAGCCGGCTCGATCTCGTCGGCAAGGATGCGATCGTCGTGCGCGACGACGTGCAGGTGACCGAATTCCAGGAAGGGATCGTGCCGTGGGCGCTGCAGCGGCCGGTCGCGCTGATCTTCGACGAATACGATGCGGGTCGGCCCGACGTGATGTTCGTGATCCAGCGGATTCTCGAACGCGATGGCAAGTTCACGCTGCTCGACCAGAACCGCGTGATCCATCCGCATCCGTCATTCCGGCTGTTCGCGACCGCGAACACGGTCGGACTCGGCAACCTGAACGGGCTCTACCACGGCACGCAGATGCTCAACCACGCGCAGATGGACCGCTGGAACGTGGTCGCGACGCTCGACTACCTGCCGCGCGACGAGGAGATCGGCATCGTGCGTGCGCGCGTGCCGGAACTCGCGGACGAAGCGGGCCGCCCGCTGCTCGAATCGATGGTGAGCCTCGCGGAGCTGACGCGCAACGGCTTCGCGACCGGTGACCTGTCGACGCTGATGTCGCCGCGTACAGTGATCAACTGGGCCGAGAACTGCCAGATTTTCCGCGATCCGGCGCTCGCGTTCCGGCTCACGTTCCTGAACAAGTGTGACGACGCCGAGCGGCCGGTCGTCGCCGAGTATTACCAGCGCTGCTTCGGCGAGGAACTGGCGGTCGCGTCGCGGGCCGGCGGCGGCGAGCCGGGCGTCAGCGCCTCGATGTAGTTCGCGTAGAACGACAACTGGTCGAGCGGACGCACGA
>NZ_JAAGPB010000266.1:0-12015 GCF_017104585.1 Burkholderia sp. Ac-20392 | reverse complement strand
GTCGCCGCCGAGCACCTGCACGGCCCGCGGGCCACCGCCACGGCCACCGCACAACCCGCTCCCGCCCGCCGCCAGCGCCGTCCGCCGAGCCGGCGTACAATGCGCGACGCGGCATCACGCCGTCCGAATCACGACGTTTCCCCACCATGTTCAATCCAAGCCGCGACGAAGTGCGTCGCTTTTTCACCGAGACCTGGCGCAAGCAGCGCGCAGGCGAGATCCTGACGCCGCTGGAAGCAATGGCAGCCGACTGGATCGTCGAGCATCCCGAATACCACGACGAACTCGCCGACGCCGATGGCGCGACCGCGCGCGAGTACACGCCCGAGGAAGGCCGCACGAACCCGTTCCTGCACCTGTCGATGCACCTCGCGATCAGCGAGCAGCTGTCGATCGACCAGCCGCCCGGCATTCGCGCCGCGCACGACAAGCTCGCGGCCAAGCTCGACTCGACCCACGACGCGCAGCACGTGATCATGGAATGCCTCGGCGAGACGATCTGGGAAGCCCAGCGCACCAACACGCCGCCCGACACCGACGCATACCTGCAGCGCATCCTGCGTCGCGCATCGCGCGACTGAGCGCCGCGGCGCCGGCCCACGGGCGCCGGAACGCGGACAAAAAAATACCCCGCCTCGGCGGGGTATTTTTGCTGCGCGAGCCCGTCAGGCCCGTCGCGCTTACTTCTTGAACACGAGATCGGTCTCTTTCAGCGACTCGATGTAGGCCGCGATGTCCTTCATGTCGCTGACCGACAGGCTCTGCACCTGCGCCTGCATGATCGCGTTGTTGCGACCGAGCAGCGGATTCGTCAGGCCCATCTGGTACTGGCGCATCGCCCACACGAGGTAGTCGGCGTGCTGGCCGGCGAGGCGCGGATATTCGGCGTTGATCGGCTTGTTCATCTGAGCGCCGTGGCAGGCGGCGCAGTTGTGCGACTCGACCAGCTCCTTGCCCTTCGTGGTGTCCGCCGCGTGCGCGGTACCGATCGCGAGGCCGGCCGCCAGTGCAACCGCCACCGTCTTGAATGCGTTGTTCATGAATGCTCCTGTCCCGCCGGAGAGATCGGCGGCGCGCGCTTTACTTGTAGGGGTTGTCCTTCGAGTCGGCCTTCTGGACGGCGTAGTACGCCGCCAGATCCGCGATGTCCTGATCCGTCAGCGAACCGGCGATCGCATTCATCGACGGGAAGTGACGATCCTTCTTGCGGTAGGCCTTCAGCGCGTTCTCGAGGTATTGCTGGTTCTGGCCGCCGAGGACAGGCACCCGGTAGACCTCCGGGTACGCCGCGCGGTAGTCCTGGATGCCGTGGCAACCGATGCACATGGCGGCCTTGCTCGCCCCGTCCTTCGGGTTGCCGACCACACCGGCCGCCTGCGCGCTGCCCGCGAGCGCCACGAGCGCTGCGACAACGACGTGTTTGCCGACGAATTTGTTCATAGCTCTTGTAACCTAGCTTGAGGGGAAACTGGCGCCGAAGCGGCAACGGCCCGCGCCGTTATGCTTATCAGGTCGCCACGCAGGCCAAAAAAAACGGCCAGATTGTACCGCGTCGGTGGGGAATGCGTCCACAAGGCGCCCCCGTTCGCCCCGCCACAGCCCTGCAACGATACGCGGGCGTGGCCCAACCGGACAGCCCTTCTGACTTATACTGGGTTTTTTTCCCCGATTGAGAAGAGCGCCGCCATGCGTTTCGAAGGGTCCTCGCACTACGTCGCCACCGACGATCTGAAGCTCGCGGTCAATGCCGCGCTGACGCTGCAACGCCCGCTCTTGATCAAGGGCGAGCCCGGCACCGGCAAGACCATGCTCGCCGAGGAAGTGGCCGCCGCGCTCGACATGCCGCTGCTGCAGTGGCACATCAAGTCGACCACGAAGGCGCAGCAGGGCCTGTACGAATACGACGCCGTGTCGCGGCTGCGCGATTCGCAGCTCGGCGACGAGCGCGTGAAGGACATCTCGAACTACATCGTCAAGGGCGTGCTGTGGCAGGCGTTCGATGCCGAGCACCCGAGCGTGCTGCTGATCGACGAGATCGACAAGGCCGACATCGAATTCCCGAACGACCTGCTGCGCGAGCTCGACCGGATGGAGTTCCACGTGTATGAAACACGCGAAACCGTCCGCGCGAAGCACCGCCCGCTCGTCATCATCACGTCGAACAACGAGAAGGAGCTGCCCGACGCGTTCCTGCGCCGCTGCTTCTTCCACTACATCCAGTTTCCCGACCCGGCCACGATGCAGAAGATCGTCGCGGTCCATTTCCCGGACATCCGCGAGGAGCTGCTGCGCGCGGCGCTCGAGAGTTTCTTCGAATTGCGCGGCGTGTCGGGCCTGAAGAAGAAGCCGTCGACGTCCGAGCTGCTCGACTGGCTGAAGCTGCTGCTGGCCGAGAACATCCCGGCCGACCAGTTGCGCGGCGTGGATGCGAAGCAGATCGTGCCGCCGCTCGCGGGCGCGCTGCTGAAGAACGAGCAGGACCTGAGCCTGCTCGAACGGCTCGTCTACATGAACCGGCACAACCGGTAATCCTCTCTCACCCGCGAAGGCCCGGCCATGCTGCTCAATTTCTTCTACGCGCTGCGCGCAGCCAAGCTGCCCGTCTCGGTGAAGGAATACCTGACGCTGCTCGAATCGCTGAAGGCCGGGCTGATCTCGCCGTCGATCGACGCGTTCTACTTCCTCGCGCGGATGACGCTCGTCAAGGACGAGCAGTACTTCGACAAGTTCGACCAGGCATTCGGCGCGTATTTCCACGGCGTGTCCGCCCTGCCGTCCGAAGCGTTCGACATTCCGCTCGACTGGCTCGAGAAGCGCCTCGAGCGCGAGCTGTCGCCGGAGGAAAAGGCGCAGATCGAGGCGATGGGCGGGCTCGACAAGCTGATGGAGCGCCTGAAGGAACTGCTCGACGAGCAAAAGGAACGCCACGAAGGCGGCAACAAGTGGATCGGCACCGGCGGCACGTCGCCGTTCGGGCACGGCGGCTACAACCCGGAAGGCGTGCGCATCGGCGGCCCGTCGAACGGCAACCGCACCGCGGTGAAGGTGTGGGAGGCGCGCGCGTATCGCGACTACGACGATTCCGTCGAGATCGGCACGCGCAACATCAAGGTCGCGCTGCGACGGCTGCGGCGCTTCGCGCGCGAAGGCGCCGCCGAGGAGCTCGACCTGCCCGGCACGATCCGCAGCACCGCCGCGAACGCGGGCTGGCTCGACTTGCGGATGGTGCCCGAGCGCCACAACAACGTGAAGGTGCTGATGCTGCTCGACGTCGGCGGCTCGATGGACGACCACATCAAGCGCACCGAGGAGCTGTTCTCCGCCGCGAAGGCCGAATTCAAGCACCTGGAGTTCTTCTACTTCCACAACTGCGTGTACGACCACCTGTGGAAGAACAACCGCCGCCGCCACTCCGAACGCTCCGCGACCTGGGACGTGCTGCACAAGTTCACGCCCGACTACAAGCTGATCTTCGTCGGCGATGCGACGATGAGCCCGTACGAAGTGCTGCAGCCCGGCGGCTCGGTCGAATACAACAACCCGGAAGCCGGCGCCGTGTGGCTACGCCGCCTCGCCGACCAGTTCCCCCACCATGCATGGCTGAACCCGGAGCCCGAGCGGCTATGGGAATACCGGCAATCGGTCGCGGTGATCCGCGACCTGCTCGGCCATCGCATGTATCCGCTCACGCTCGCGGGCCTCGAAACCGCGATGCGCGCACTCAGCAAGTAACGACACCCACCCAGACTCGAAGGCCGCGTCCGAGCGGCCTCCCCCGGAGATAGCATGAACCCCTCGCCCACCGCGAGCGCCAGCCGCGCCGGCGGCCGCCGCTTTTTTGCCGATACGTCCGTGTCGGCACTCGTCGCCGGCTTCGTCGCGATGATGACGGGCTACACGAGCTCGCTCGTGCTGATGTTCCAGGCCGGCCGCGCCGCCCACCTCACCGATGCGCAAATCTCGTCGTGGATCTGGGCGCTGTCGATCGGCATGGCGCTGACGACGATCGGGCTGTCGCTGCGCTTTCGCGCGCCCGTCGTCGTCGCATGGTCGACGCCCGGCGCCGCGCTGCTGATCGCATCGCTGCCCGGCGTGCCCTACCCCGAAGCGATCGGTGCGTTCGTCGTCTGCGCGGTGCTGCTGACGGCCGTCGGCGTGAGCGGGCTGTTCGACACGCTGATGCGCAAGATTCCGGCCGGCATCGCGGCTGCCTTGCTCGCGGGCATCCTGTTCGAGATCGGTATCGAGATCTTCCGCGCCGCGCAGTTCCAGACCGCACTCGTGCTCGCGATGTTCTTCACGTACCTGATCGTCAAGCGGCTCGCGCCGCGTTACGCGATCGTGACGACGCTGATCGTCGGCACGGCGGTTGCCGGCGGTCTCGGCCTGCTCGACTTCAGCGGCTTTCACGTCGCATTCGCGAAGCCCGTGTTCACGATGCCCGCGTTCTCGATCGCGTCGATCGTCAGCATCGGCATTCCGCTGTTCGTCGTCGCGATGGCGTCGCAGAACGTGCCCGGCATCGCGGTGCTGCGCGCGGACGGCTATCAGACCCCGTCGTCGCCGCTGATCGCGACCACCGGCCTCGCGTCGCTGCTGCTCGCGCCGTTCGGCTCGCACGGCGTCAACCTCGCAGCGATCACGGCCGCGATCTGCACGGGCCCGGAAGCGCACGAGGATCACGCGAAGCGCTACACGGCCGCCGTGTGGTGCGGCACGTTCTACCTGATCGCGGGGATCTTCGGCGCGACGATCGCCGCGCTGTTCGCGGCGCTGCCGAAGGCGCTCGTCGTGTCGGTCGCCGCGCTCGCGCTGTTCGGCTCGATCATGAGCGGCCTCGCGAACGCGATGCAGGACGTGAAGCAGCGCGAAGCCGCGCTCGTCACGTTCATGGTCACCGCGTCGGGCCTCACGCTGCTGTCGATCGGCTCGGCATTCTGGGGGCTCGTCGCGGGGATCGTCACGCAGGTGATCCTGAACGCGCGCCGCCCCGCGTGACGCGGCACGGCGCCCGCCGCTGCGGCCATCGGACACGCCGGAACGTGCCCGACACGAATCGGGCCTAGAATAGCGGATCGGAGGCGGTGCCCGGCGCCGCCTCGCTTCGCCGCCGCGTTCGCGCGGCCCGTGAGAACCCGGCGCCTTGCGCCCTTCTTCCGAATCGCCATGACTACCGCACTCGACCAGCTGAAGCAGTACACGACCGTCGTCGCCGACACGGGCGATTTCCAGCAGCTTGCGCAATACCAGCCGCAGGACGCGACCACGAACCCGTCGCTGATCCTGAAGGCCGTCCAGAAGGATGCGTACAAGCCGATCCTCGAGAAAACCGTCCGCGATCATCGCAACGAAAGCACCGATTTCATCATCGACCGCCTGCTGATCGCATTCGGCACCGAGATCCTGAAGCTGATCCCGGGCCGCGTGTCGACCGAGGTCGACGCACGCCTGTCGTTCGACACGCAGCGTTCGATCGACAAGGGCCGCGAGCTCATCAAGCTGTACGAAGCCGCCGGCATCGGCCGCGAGCGCATCCTGATCAAGCTCGCATCGACGTGGGAAGGCATCCGCGCGGCCGAAGTGCTGCAGAAGGAAGGGATCAAGTGCAACATGACCCTGCTTTTCTCCCTCGTGCAGGCCGCTGCATGCGCGGAAGCCGGCGCGCAGCTGATCTCGCCGTTCGTCGGCCGCATCTACGACTGGTTCAAGAAGCAGGCCGGCGCGGAGTGGAATGAAGAGAAGGACGGTGGCGCGAACGATCCGGGCGTGCAGTCGGTGCGCCGCATCTACACGTACTACAAGACCTTCGGCTACAACACCGAAGTGATGGGCGCGAGCTTCCGCACGACCAGCCAGATCACCGAACTCGCCGGCTGCGACCTGCTGACGATCAGTCCCGATTTGCTGCAGAAGCTGCAGGACAGCAACGAGACGGTCACGCGCAAGCTGTCGCCGGAAGCGCTGCAGGACAAGCCCGCCGCGCGCGTCGCGATCGACGAGGCCGCATTCCGCTTCCAGCTGAACGACGACGCGATGGCAACCGAAAAGCTCGCCGAAGGCATCCGCGTATTCGCCGCCGATGCGGTGAAGCTCGAGAAGCTGATCGACTCGCTGCGCTAAGCCGCGACCCGCGTCAGCGGCTGTCAGGAACACTGGCAACAGCCGTCAGCACGCACGCCGCATACGGCCGCGAACGTCATGTTCGCGGCCGTTTTTATTTTTCATTCCATCGTCAAGCACGCGCACTACAATCCACGTCACGGGTGCGTCGGCCGCCTCCCGGGGCACCCTTTCCCAGTCAGTCTTGCACGACGCCGAACCCGCGCAGATGCGCAGGGCGGCTCCCCACTACAGGAGACAACGATGCAAGTCCAACCGTACCTGACGTTCTACGGTCGCGCCGACGAAGCCCTTCAGTTCTACGAAAAGGCACTCGGTGCGAAGACGATGTTCAAGATGCACTTCAAGGACGCGCCGCCGAATCCCGACTACCCGATGACGCCGGAGATGGCCGACAAGGTGATGCACGCAAGCTTCACGATCGGCGACTCGATGATCATGTGCTCGGACGGCGACTGCAGCCAGCCCGGCGGCGGCATGCACGCCGGCTATTCGCTGTCGCTGAACCCGGCGACGGTCGAGGAAGGCCAGAAGCTGTTCAATGCGCTCGCCGACGGCGGCGAAGTGACGATGCCGTTCGGCAAGACGTTCTGGGCGCTCGGCTTCGGGATGGCGAAGGATCGTTTCGGCGTGCACTGGATGGTCAACGTCGAGGATCTGTCGCAGCGCGAGGATCTCGCGCAACGCGCGGGCCAGTAACGCATGCGTCAACCGCCCGGACCGCCGCGCAGCTGCGGCGATCCGGGCGGGACCCTTATTTGCGCAGCACCTCCGCCAGCGCCTGCTCGAGCGTGCCGTTCGAGCGGCATGCGACGCGCGCACCCTTCTGCTTGCCGGCCGCGACCACACCGGCCATGCCCGCGACGTCGATCGACGCGGTCACGCCCTGCGTCGCTTCGTCGATGCGCGTGACGACCTTCAGCGTGTGCGTCACGTTCGACGTCTGCTTCAGTTCGGAACAATCCAGGAAGTTGCCCGCGTTCGGATAGTCGGCATACGCGGCGGCAACGAGCCCCGCGTCGCGGTCGCTGACGCGCACCGCGAGCTTGTGATCCGCATAGAACTGCGCGACCGCCGCCCACACTTCGTCGTACTTGCGATTGCCGATCACGATGCGCGATGCGGCGTCACCCTTTGCCGCACCGGACACTTCTGACGCGCCGGACGCATCGTCGGCCGCGTCGTGTTTTTCTTGCGATGCACTGCGCGCCGCATAGCGCTGCCCGGGGCCATACACCGAAATGCAGCCGGTGAGCGCCACGCACAGCACGGCGGCCGACAAGAACGTTTTCATCGCGGCCCGCCGTCAACGGTAGTACATGTTCGCGCAGCCGGCGAGCAGGATCGGTGCGACCAGCGCCCACATCAACAGGATTCTCATCGCGCGCCTCACCGGTAGTACGCGTTGACACAGCCTGTCAGCGCCACGCAACACATACCCATTACCCAAACCCAAATCTTCGTCATTGCATCCCTCATATAATCGGATCGTGTGGAGATCGAATCGCCCGGTACAGCCGGGCGGGACGCATTATTGGCAAGCGGGCCGCCCACCATCCAATCGGTCTTGCACCGATTTTCGCCACGGCCCGGCCACACTAGAATCGCTTGGAGATCGGCGCAAACGGACGCACGGCCGCACGCGGTGTTCGCGGCGCACCACGCAAAACGCCCGCGATCTGCATCGCGGGCGTCGTGTCGAAACTGCAACAGAAGATGGGGGAATCAGCCCTCGACGACGTCGAGATAATCCTCCGGCCGCGTGCGATCCTCCGCATGCGCCATGCCCATCACGCGCACCAGCACGCTCACCACCACCGCCACCACCAGGTTCACGATCAGCGACCACACGGCTGCATAGCCAGGGATCGCGAGACCGAACAGGTGGATCGTGAAGATCGATCCGGCCAGCTTCAGCGAGATCGCCATCCACGTGCCGCACACGATGCCGGCCGCCCAGCCGGCCAGCAGGCCGCGGTGGTCGAGCACGCGCGTGTACAGGCCGAGCACGATCGCGGGCAGCGTCTGGATGATCCAGATCCCGCCGAGCAGCTGCAACTGGATCGCATAGGTCAGCGGCAGCCCGAGGATGAACGCGACGGCGCCGACCTTCACGATCAGCGACACGAGCTTCGCGACGTGCGTTTCCTGCTCGTGCGACATGTTGCGGTTCACGAACTCGCGGTGAATGTTGCGCGTGTACAGGTTCGCGGCCGCGATCGACATGATGGCCGCCGGCACCAGCGCGCCGATGCCGATCGCCGCGAACGCGACGCCGACGAACCACGACGGGAAATACTGGAGGAACAGCGCAGGCACCGCGAAGTTCGGACCGAACGCCTTGAAGTACGGCGCGTACTGCGGCATGTCCTTCACACCCGATGCAAGCGCCATGTAGCCGAGCAGCGCAAGCAGGCCGAGCACGAACGAATATGCCGGCAGCATCGCCATGTTGCGGCGGATCGAGTTGCCGGACGACGACGACAGGATCGCCGTCACCGAGTGCGGATAGAGGAACAGCGCAAGCGCCGAGCCGATCGCGAGCGTCGCGTACGCGCTGTAGCCGTTCAGGCTCATCGCGTCGGGCGCCTTCAGCAGCAGCTTCGCGGGCGGCACGCTCGCGAAGATGTGCCCGAAGCCGCCGAGCTTCGCGGGGATCACGATGACCGCCGCGGCGATCGTGATGTAGATCAGGATGTCCTTGACGATCGCGATCATCGCAGGCGCGCGCAGGCCCGACGTGTACGTGTACGCGGCGAGGATCGCGAACGCGATGATCAGCGGCAGGTCACCGACGAAACCGGTCGTGTCGAAGCCGAGCGCGCCGATCACCACTTCGATGCCGACGAGCTGCAGCGCGATGTACGGCATCGTCGCGAGGATGCCCGTCACCGCGATCGCCAGCGCGAGCATCCGGCTGCCGTAGCGTGCGTTGACGAAGTCGGCGGCCGTCACGTAGCCGTGCCGCTTCGCGATGCTCCACAGCTTCGGGAACACGACGAACGCGAACGGATAGATCAGGATCGTGTACGGCAGCGCGAAGAAGCCCATCGCGCCGGCGCCGAACACGAGCGCGGGCACCGCGACGAACGTGTAGGCCGTGTAGAGGTCGCCGCCGAGCAGGAACCACGTGACGATCGTGCCGAAGCGACGGCCGCCGAGGCCCCATTCGTCGAGATGGGCGAGATCGCCGCGCCGCCAGTTCGCGGCCAGGAAACCGATGATCGTGACGCCGATGAACAGCAGGACGAAGACGAAGGTTGCGCCGAGATTCATCGCGCACCTCCCTGCGGGCCGCTCGCCTTCCACGCGTTCTTGGTCTTGAAGTACACGAACGCGGTGATCACCGCGCTAATGAAGACCCAAAGGAGCTGGTACCAGTAGAAAAACGGAAAACCCAACCATTGCGGTTCGATCTTGCTGTACGACGGTACCCAGACCATCGCAATCAGCGGCAGTACCAGCAGCCAGAGCCAGCGCTTGGCGGCCCGGTTGGCGTCGGCATCGTGAGCCATGACGTCTCCTCTTCTTTCCCGGTTATCGATCTTGTTGAGCGGGTACGGCGCCGAGAGGAGCGCAAAACGGGTAGGCTGCGGCTCCCCTGGCTTCGCGCCAGTATAGGAGCCGCGAGCACGCGGTCAAGCGGGGGCGAACCCGAGGTGATCCGCCCCTTGTCGCGTGGTTGCACCGGGATGCCGCCGGTGCATGAAGCGTCAGATCGCGAACGAGGTGTCGCGTGCGCCGGTCGTTTCTTTCAAAGCTTTCACCCACTTGCGCGCGGGCAGCTTCAGCGTGTCCTCGATCAGCTTCGCACGTTCGTCGAGCTGCGCGAACGACACGTCGAGCGCGGGGCCCGAGAACGCGATCGCGATCCGGTTGCCGTCATGCACTTCCGGCAGCGCGATCACGCGGTGATCGAACGCCGCGTTCAGGTGCTTCATGTTGCGCACGAAGCTCGGATGATCGCCAAACAGGTTGATCGTCGCGATGCCCGCGTCGGCGAGGCAGCCGCGCACCGCGCGGTAGAACGAGACGCTGTCGAGCACGGGGCCGCGCGCGGTCGCGTCGTACAGGTCGATCTGGATCGCGCCCGTCGTGCCGCGGTTGGCCGGATCGTTGACGAAATCCCACGCGTCGGCTTCGTGCACGGCGAGGCGTGCATCGTCGGGCGGCAGCGCGAACATCGTGCGCGCGGCGACGATCACGGCCGGGTTCAGCTCGACGGCCTCGACCTTCGCGTGCGGCAGGAAGCGGTGCGAGAACTTGGTCAGCGCGCCGGTGCCGAGCCCGAGCTGGACGACCCGCTCGGGCGTTTCGAGGAACAGCAGCCACGCCATCATCTGCTGGGCGTATTCGAGCTCGATATGCAGCGGCTTGGAGATCCGCATCGCGCCCTGCACCCATTCGGTGCCGAAGTGCAGGAAGCGCACGCCGCCCTCTTCCGAGAACGTGACGGGCGCGAAGCGCGGCTTGCGCGGCGCTTCGAGCACGGGCACGTCGTCGTGTTCGTCGATCTCCGGGCGGCGCTTCACGCGCGGCGGCTGGAGTTTTTCGGAGCCGTTGTAGGCGGACGGCTTGCTGCGCTTGGACGCGCGCGCCTCGGCGGACGCGCGCTTGATCAGTCGGGTCATGTGAATCTCGCTGGGTGAAGCTGGTTTTAGCGGACGAGAGGATAGCATTGGTGTGTGGTAACGGCCGCAACGAGCGCCCGGCAGCGCACGATCTCGAATCCCGTTGGTGCTACGTTGCATTCACAGCTCGGAGGAGGACACATGACCTCGAACGACAAGAAGATCTGGTTCCCGGCGAAACGCTATGGCTGGGGATGGGGGTTGCCGGTCGCGTGGCAAGGATGGGTGGTCCTGCTGCTCTTCGTGATCGGGATCGTGGTCGTTGCGACGCACTTGTCGCCCGCCCAGTCACCGCTGGCATTCGCGGCATGCATCGTGGCGCTGGTGGCTGCGCTCACGGTCGTGTGCTGGCTGAAAGGCGAAAAACCGAAGTGGCGCTGGGGCAAGGACGAATAAGCGACGATCCGTCCAATCGTCAGGCACGAATCCCGTGCCACTGCGCGAGCTTCTGCTCGAACGACAGCATCGCATTCGCCGGGCTCGACGAAGGCAGCACGAGCGTGTCGTACCCCGCCGCGCCGATCACCTCCGCAAACCGCCCTGCCGTCTTGCCGTTGAAGCACACGCGCTTGAGCAACGGCGCATGCTCGCGCAACGCATCGAAATCGTTCGGCTTCGCATGCCGGATCGCCGAATCGAGACTGCCCTCGCGATGGCACGCGGCCAGCACGTCCCAGATACCGATCCCGTGCGACAGCACACGCTCGAGCCGCGCGTTGTACGCGAGCTCGTGCAGCCCGTGCTCGTCGAGCACCGTGCCGAGCAACCGCCAGAACTGGTTGCGCGGATGCGCGTAATACTGCGCGGCATCGAGCGACGCCTCGCCCGGAAAGCTGCCGAGGATCATCGTGTGCGTATTCGCCGCAACGACCGGCGGGAAACCCCGCAGCATTACGCGCTCCCGCCCGGCCCGCCCGAGCGCGGCCCGTCGCCGTGCGCATCGAGATGGCGCCACAGCGCCGGCAGCATGCACTCGGTGACCATCAACGGCTTGCCGTGACGCTGGAACACCGAGCGCCGCGCGGCGAACGAATGCGGCGCTCGCGCCCCGCCAAGCGCATGGGTCGCCAGCGCATACAGCGGATGGCCGGCGATTACGCGCCGGCTGACGAGCGCCGAACGCTCGACCTGCGGATCGCTGTACAGCAGCTCCGCCAACGGCCGCGTGCGCAGCCGCCGCATCGCCTGCCACACGCCCTTGCTGGCGGAAAGCGGCGCGATGCTGTGCGCCGCGACGTACGGCGTGCCGTCGACCGACAGGATA